>NZ_JBFODG010000016.1:0-162521 GCF_040908215.1 Aeromonas sp. R5-4
TTCTACTCAACCGCTTTCTCGAGTCAAGCCTTATTTTTAAAGGCTTTTCGAGGTTATCGACTTGGCTTTCTGCGTTGCCGCTTGCCCTGTCGATGAGGCGCATTATAGGGAGTGAATTCTTTCTGGCAACCCCTTATCTGCAATAAAATTGCAAAAAACCGCACTTTTTTAGTTATTCATATCCAGACACAGCTTTTATACAAGCTTATCCACAGAAACCGGTTCGAGATTGCTAGAATGGCCGAAAACAAGGAGGTCAAGATGGACTTGCGACTGAGACCCTACAAGGGAAAACGCCCGCAACTGGGCAAACGGGTGTATGTAGATCCCTGCGCGACACTGGTGGGCGATATCGAACTGGCCGACGATGCTCAAATGAAGTGCGCAAGCCATTCACCATTTCGCCAGGCTCAGGGGCAACTCTTACTCCTTATATAGAAGGAGTTGAATAATGAGAGAAGGCAGTTGAGGCAGTTGAGGCAGTTGAGGCAGTTGAGGCAGTTGAGGCAGTTGAGGCAGTTGAGGCAGTTGAGGCAGTTGAGGCAGTTGAGGCAGTATCAGAATTAATTAAAAGAAAAGCCGGGACAAGCCCGGCTTTTTCTTTATCACTCAGCAGCTGCTTCAGCAGCGGCCGGGCGGTCTACCAGCTCAATGTAAGCCATAGGGGCGTTGTCGCCTGCACGGAAACCGCATTTCAGAATGCGAGTATAACCGCCGGCGCGCTCCAGGTAGCGCGGGCCCAGTTCATTGAACAGCTTAGCCACGATCGCGTTGTCGCGAGTGCGGGCAAATGCCAGACGACGATTAGCAACGCTATCAGTCTTGGCAAGGGTGATCAGCGGTTCAACTACACGACGCAGCTCTTTTGCCTTAGGCAGAGTCGTCTTGATGATCTCATGACGAACCAGGGAGCTGGCCATGTTGCGGAACATTGCCTGACGATGGCTGCTGTTCCGGTTCAGTTGACGACCACTCAAACGATGGCGCATGACCTTATCCTTCTAACTAAATCTGTGAAACCCGTAATCTGGATTACTCGTCAGCGATGCTGGCGGGCGGCCAGTTCTCAAGGCGCATGCCAAGAGACAGACCACGGGAGGCCAACACGTCCTTGATCTCAGTCAGGGACTTCTTACCGAGGTTAGGAGTTTTAAGCAACTCAACTTCGGTACGCTGTACCAGATCACCAATATAGTGGATAGCTTCTGCCTTCAGACAGTTCGCAGAACGAACTGTCAGCTCCAAATCATCGACAGGACGTAGCAGAATCGGATCAAACTCGGGTTTCTCTTCTTTCTTCTCGGGCACGCTGACATCGCGCAGATCCACGAAGGCTTCCAGTTGCTCGGCCAGAATAGTGGCAGAACGACGGATGGCTTCTTCAGGATCCAGGGTACCATTGGTCTCCATGTCGATGACCAGCTTGTCCAAGTCGGTACGCTGTTCCACACGTGCTGCCTCAACATTGTAGGCAATACGAACGATGGGGCTGAACGCAGAGTCCAGCAGCAGGCGACCAATCGGGCGCTCTTCGTCATCGTTGTGAACACGAGCAGAAGCAGGCACATAACCACGACCGCGCTGAACTTTCAGGCGCATGCTGATTTCAGCATTGGCACCAGTCAGGTGGCAGATTACGTGCTCCGGGTTTACGATCTCGACTTCATCACCGTGAGTGATATCACCAGCGGTAACGGGGCCTGTTCCAGACTTGGTCAGGGACAGAGTTACCTCGTCCTTGCCTTCCAGCTTCACAGCGATACCTTTCAGGTTGAGCAGGATTTCAAGAATGTCTTCCTGTACACCTTCTTTGCTGCTGTACTCATGCAGTACCCCGTCAATTTCGACTTCAGTAACTGCACAACCGGGCATAGATGACAGCAAAATACGACGCAGGGCGTTGCCCAGCGTGTGACCAAAGCCACGCTCGAGTGGCTCAAGAGTCACTTTCGCATGAGTCGGGCTAACTTGCTCGATGTCAACTAGCCGCGGTTTAAGAAAATCTGTTACAGAACCCAGCATTGTGTCCTCTCTTTAGAAGCTAGCTTTACTTGGAGTAAAGCTCGACGATCAGCTGTTCGTTAATGTCGGCAGACAGGTCGGAACGCTCTGGCAGACGCTTGAAAGCACCTTCCATTTTAGCGGCGTCAACCTCTACCCAAGTCGGCTTCTCACGCTGACCAGCAACTTCCAGGGAAGCTTTGATACGCGCTTGCTTCTTAGCCTTCTCACGAACGCAGATCACGTCCTCAGGGGAAACCTGGAAAGAAGGAATGTTCACAACGCGACCGTTTACCATGATGGCCTTGTGGCTCACCAGCTGACGAGATTCAGCACGGGTAGCGCCGAAGCCCATACGGTAAACAACGTTGTCCAAACGACCTTCCAGCAGCTGCAACAGGTTTTCACCGGTGTTACCCTTTTGACGGGCAGCGTCGCGGTAGTAGTTGCGGAACTGTTTTTCCAATACGCCGTAGATACGACGAACTTTTTGTTTCTCGCGCAGCTGAACACCGTAGTCGGACAGACGCGCTTTACGCGCACCGTGCTGACCAGGGGCGGTGTCAATCTTGCACTTAGAATCAATCGCACGAACACCTGACTTCAGGAAGAGGTCGGTGCCCTCACGACGGCTAAGCTTAAGCTTAGGACCGATATATCTTGCCATCTTCTTTCTCCAACAATCCTAGACCAAGTAGCTACAGCGTTATACGCGGCGCTTCTTGGGAGGACGACAACCGTTGTGCGGGATCGGAGTCACATCAGTAATGTTAGTGATGCGGAAACCAGCCGCGTTCAGGGCGCGGATGGAAGACTCACGACCGGGACCCGGACCTTTGACCATGACTTCCAGGTTCTTGACGCCATATTCTTTGGCCATCTCACCAGCGCGCTCGGCAGCTACCTGAGCAGCGAACGGGGTGGACTTACGAGAACCACGGAAACCGGAACCACCAGAAGTAGCCCAAGACAGAGCATTGCCCTGACGGTCAGTAATGGTCACGATTGTGTTGTTGAAAGATGCATGAACGTGCGCAATACCGTCGCTCACTTGCTTTTTAACGCGCTTGCGAGCACGAGTCGGAGTTTTAGCCATTTTCTACCTTCCCGTTACTTCTTGATAGCCTTGCGCGGACCCTTACGGGTACGAGCGTTGGTCTTGGTACGTTGACCACGAACAGGCAGGCTACGACGGTGACGCAAACCACGGTAGCAACCCAGATCCATCAATCGCTTGATGTTCATGGAAATCTGACGACGCAGGTCACCTTCAACGGTGAATTTACCTACTTGTTCACGCAGACTCTCGATCTGAGCTTCGTCCAGGTCTTTAATTTTCACATTCTCAGCGATACCGGCTGCGGCACAGATGGCCTTGGAGCGGGTACGACCGACGCCATAAATAGCAGTCAAAGCGATGACTGCATGCTTATGGTCAGGAATGTTAATGCCAGCGATACGGGCCACTATTCACTCCTACATATAGTAGATTACGACCACCACAAAGCCCGTGAGCGGATACGTGGCGGTCAACCAATACACAACAAAAGTTGGCTGGCTATATTAGCCAGCACAACTATTTGTTGCAAGTACTAACCGTAAAAAATTAGCCTTGGCGCTGTTTATGCTTTGGCTCGCTGCAAATCACACGCACCACACCGTGACGCTTGATGATTTTGCAGTTACGGCAGATTGCCTTAACGGAAGCACGAACTTTCATTGCTTAACTCCGTAACTACGCCGACCTTTAGCGGCCGTAGCCCTTCAGGTTGGCCTTCCTCAGGACGTCGCCATATTGATGAGACATCATATGGGTTTGTACCTGAGCCATGAAGTCCATGATAACTACCACGATAATCAGCAGCGAAGTGCCACCGAAGTAGAACTGTACGTTCCAGGCAGTCATCAAGAACTGGGGTACCAGACAGATAAAGGTTATATAGAGCGCACCTGCCAATGTCAGGCGAGTCATAACCTTATCGATGTAACGTGCTGTCTGCTCGCCCGGGCGAATCCCCGGGATAAAGGCTCCACTCTTCTTCAGATTATCTGCTGTCTCGCGGGGGTTGAACACCAGCGCGGTATAGAAGAAGCAGAAGAAGATAATGGCTGCTGCATACAGCATCTCGTAAAGCGGTTGACCCGGCTGCAGGACCATAGAGACCTGTTGCAGGATATCAGCTACTTTACCCTCGCCCTGACCAAACCAAGAGGTAATGGTCCCCGGGAAGAGGATGATACTGGATGCGAAAATCGCAGGAATCACACCAGCCATATTCACTTTCAACGGCAGGTGTGTGCTTTGCGCGGCAAATACCTGGCGGCCTTGTTGACGCTTGGCATAGTTAACGACGATACGACGCTGACCACGCTCCACGAACACCACAAAGTAAGTCACTGCGAAAACAATCAAGCCCAGCAACAACAACAGCAGGATGTGCAATTCCCCTTGACGTGCCTGTTCGGCCGTAGCGCCAATGGCATGCGGCAGACCAGCAACGATACCTGTGAAAATAATCAACGAGATACCATTACCAATCCCACGCTCGGTAATCTGCTCACCCAACCACATCAAAAACATGGTACCGGTGACCAGACTCACAACCGCTGTGAAATAGAAACCCAGACCCGGATTAGTCACGAGTCCATGCATCATATTCGGCAGACCGGTTGCAATACCAATGGCCTGGAAAGTTCCCAAAACCAGCGTGCCCCAACGGGTATATTGGCTAATCTTGCGACGGCCGGATTCACCTTCTTTCTTGAGTTCAGCAAGAGCGGGGTGAACCACTGTCAGCAGCTGGATAATGATCGAAGCCGAAATGTACGGCATGATCCCCAACGCAAGAATAGAAGCACGCGAGAGTGCACCACCACTGAACATGTTGAACATCTCAATGATGGTGCCCTTCTGTTGCTGGAACAACTCGGCCAGTACGGCGGCGTCAATACCAGGAATCGGCACATAAGAGCCTGCACGGAAAACGATAATCGCCCCGAGAACGAAGAGCAGACGGCTCTTCAGTTCACTCAGACCACCCTGTGCTTTAACATCCAATCCTGGTTTCTTAGCCATTGTACTGATTATTCCTCGATTTTACCGCCAGCGGCCTCGATGGCTGCGCGTGCACCTTTGGTGACGGACAGACCACGAACGGTCACAGCACGGTCAATGTTGCCTGACAGAACAACTTTAGCGAACACGATGTTCTTAGTAACAACACCGGCTTGCTTCAGAGTGCTCAGGTCGACCACATCACCTTCTACCAGGGCGATTTCGTTCAGACGCACTTCGGCAGAAACCAAAGATTTGCGAGAGAAGAAACCGAACTTCGGCAGACGGATTTTCAAAGGCATCTGGCCGCCTTCGAAACCGTTGCGGACTTTACCGCCACCGGAACGAGAGGTCTGGCCTTTAACACCACGACCACCAGTCTTGCCCAAGCCGGAGCCGATACCACGACCACGACGTTGTTTTTCAGGCTTGGAACCAGCGGCCGGAGACAGAGTGTTCAGACGCATGCTTAGCTCTCCACCTTAACCATGTAATAAACCTGGTTGATCATGCCGCGTACGCAAGGAGTATCTTCCAGCTCAACGGTGTGACCAATGCGACGCAGACCCAGACCACGCAGAGTCGCCTTGTGCTTTGGCAGACGGCCGATAGAGCTGCGAGTTTGAGTTACTTTTACAGTGTTAGCCATGTCGCATTACCCCAGAATTTCTTCAACGCGCAGACCACGCTTGGCAGCGATCTGTTCCGGTGATTGACCGTGAACCAGAGCGTCTACAGTAGCGCGAACAACGTTGATTGGGTTGGTGGAACCGTAGGTCTTGGCCAGCACGTTGTGGATACCGGCAACTTCCAGAACAGCACGCATAGCGCCGCCTGCAATGATACCAGTACCTTGGGAGGCCGGCTTCATGAACACGGTGGAGCCAGAGTGAACACCACGCACCGGGTGGTGCAGAGTGCCGTTGTTCAGCTCAACCTTGTTCAGGTTACGCTTAGCCTGTTCCATTGCTTTTTGAATAGCAGCCGGAACTTCACGGGCTTTACCGTAACCGTAACCTACACGGCCGTTACCATCACCCACCACGGTCAACGCGGTGAAGGACATGATACGACCACCTTTAACAGTTTTCGAAACACGGTTTACTGCAATGAGCTTTTCTTGCAGTTCGCCGGCTTGAGATTCGACTTTAGCCATCTTCGACTCCTAGCTTAGAACTGAAGACCAGCGTCACGTGCGGCAGCTGCCAGGGCAGCGATGCGACCGTGATACTTGAAACCGGAACGATCGAAAGATACGTTCTGAACGCCTTTGGCAATAGCACGCTCAGCGATAGCCTTACCTACAGCGGTAGCAGCATCTGCGTTACCGGTGTATTTCAGAGCTTCACTGATGGCTTTCTCTACTGTGGAAGCAGAGGCCAGAACTTCGGAACCGTTGGCTGCAATAACCTGCGCATAGATATGACGCGGGGTACGGTGAACAACCAGACGGGTAGCTCCCAGTTCCTGCATCTTTTTCCGAGCACGAGTAGCACGACGGAGACGAGCTGCTTTCTTGTCCATAGTGTTACCTTACTTCTTCTTAGCTTCTTTAGTACGCACTTGCTCGTTGGCATAGCGTACACCCTTGCCCTTGTAGGGCTCCGGAGCGCGGTAAGCACGGATATCGGCGGCGACTTGGCCAACCAGCTGCTTGTCGACGCCACGCAGAACGATTTCTGTAGCAGTCGGGCACTCAGCGGTCACACCAGCCGGCAGCGCATGCTCTACCGGGTGAGAGAAGCCCAGAGCCAGCGCAACAGCATTGCCCTTGATGGAGGCTTTATAACCTACACCAACCAGCTGCAGCTTGCGCTCGAAGCCTTGGGTAACACCGATTACCATGTTGTTGACCAATGCACGGGCAGTACCGGCCTGAGCGTCAGCACCAGCGATGCTGCCGCGCGGGGCGAACTTCAGTACATTGTCTTCTTTGGTCACTTCTACACCGGCGTGAATAGAGCGAACCAGAGAACCTTTACCACCTTTGATGGTCAGTTCCTGGCCGTTCAGAGTCACCTCTACGCCAGCAGGAATAGTGACGGGTGCCTTAGCAACACGAGACATTTCCTACCTCCTATTAAGCGACGTAGCAGATGATCTCACCGCCCATGCTTGCTTTGCGAGCAGCACGGTCAGTCATCACACCTTTAGACGTGGACACGATAGCAACACCGAGACCGCCCATAACTTTCGGCAGATCAGTAGTGCGCTTGTAAATACGCAGGCCTGGACGGCTTACGCGTTGGATCAGTTCTACAACTGGCTTGCCCTGGAAATATTTCAGTTCAATTTCCAGTTCCGGCTTCACGTCACCAGCTACGGAGTAGCCAGCGATGTAACCTTCTTCTTTCAGCACTTTGGCGATAGCCACTTTCAGCTTGGAAGAAGGCATGGAAACCGCAACTTTGCTCGCCGCCTGACCGTTACGGATGCGGGTCAGCATATCCGCGATCGGATCTTGCATGCTCATAAGTCTAACTCCCGAGATTCGTTACCAAGAAGCCTTCTTCAGGCCCGGAATTTCGCCCTTCATGGCATGCTCACGCACCTTGATGCGAGACAGGCCAAACTTGCGCAGGAAACCGTGCGGACGACCAGTAATATTGCAACGGTTACGCTGGCGGGACGGACTGGAATCACGGGGCAGCTGTTGCAGTTGCAGTACAGCATCCCAACGCGCTTCTTCAGAAGCGTTCATGTCAACGATGATAGCTTTCAGCTCGGCACGCTTGGTCGCGTACTTGGCTACCAGCTTGGCACGCTTTGCTTCGCGCGCTTTCATGGATGTTTTAGCCATAACCCTAACCTTACTTGCGGAATGGGAAGTTAAAGGCAGCCAGCAGAGCACGGCCTTCTTCATCGGTATTCGCGGAAGTGGTGATGGTGATATCCAGACCACGGACGCGATCGACTTTGTCATAGTCGATTTCCGGGAAGATGATCTGCTCACGCACGCCCATGGAGTAGTTACCACGACCGTCGAACGCTTTAGCGTTCAGGCCACGGAAGTCACGGATACGCGGTACGGAGATGCAGATCAGCCGTTCCAGGAACTCCCACATACGCTCGCCACGCAGGGTTACTTTACAACCTATCGGGTAGCCTTCACGAATCTTGAAGCCCGCAACAGATTTGCGAGCTTTGGTGATCAGCGGCTTCTGACCGGAAATGGCAGCCATATCGGCAGCAGCATTTTCCAGCAACTTCTTGTCAGAGATCGCTTCACCAACACCCATGTTCAGGGTGATTTTCTCGATCCGAGGGACTTGCATGATAGTCTTGTAACCGAACTGCTTGGACAGTTCATTTACTACATCGGATTTGTAGTAATCATGCAGTTTCGCCATCGTTAAACTCCAATTACTTCACAAGTTCGCCGGTGGATTTGAAGAAACGGACTTTTTTGCCGTCTTCAATCCGGAAACCAACGCGGTCAGCTTTGCCAGTGGCAGAGTTGAACAGCGCTACGTTTGATACATCGATGGGGGCTTCTTTGGTGACGATACCGCCAGCCTGACCCAGTGCGGGTACCGGCTTCTGGTGTTTCTTCACCTGGTTGATGCCTTCCACGATTACCTTACCTTTTGCAATCAGGACTTGAGTGACTTTGCCACGCTTGCCCTTGTCTTTGCCGGTAAGAACAATCACTTCGTCTTCGCGACGGATTTTAGCTGCCATCGTTCGACTCCTTACAGTACTTCGGGTGCCAGGGACACAATCTTCATGAACTTCTCATTACGCAGTTCACGGGTCACCGGGCCAAAAATACGAGTACCGATTGGCTGTTGGTTGTTGTTAAGCAACACAGCCGCATTGTTGTCGAAACGGATGACAGAGCCGTCCGGACGACGAACGCCTTTACGGGTGCGTACGACCACCGCGTTATACACATCACCTTTCTTCACTTTACCGCGAGGAATGGCTTCCTTGATGGAAACCTTGATGATGTCGCCGATGCCGGCGTAACGGCGGTGCGAGCCACCCAGAACCTTAATACACATTACACTGCGAGCGCCGGAGTTGTCGGCAACACCCAGCATACTTTGCATCTGGATCATCTTAGTGCTCCGCTTTGTTTACTTCTTATCCCTAATGGGATCTGGCTGCCTTCAAAAGGCGCGAAACTATAACACAGGATTTTCAGAAAAGGTAGCCTAAAAAACAAACGGCCCCTGAAAGGGGCCGCTTGGACTACAAAGTACCGATTAGGCCTTTTCTACAACGGCAACCAGGGTCCAGGACTTGGTCTTGGACAGCGGGCGGCATTCGCGGATTTCCACGAGGTCGCCAGCTTTGCACTCGTTGTTTTCGTCATGCACGTGCAGCTTGGTAGTGCGCTTGATGATCTTACCGTAGATCGGGTGCTTTACCTTGCGCTCGATAGCAACAGTGATGGACTTGTCCATCTTGTCGCTGATTACACGACCTTGCAGAGTACGGATCTTGTCAGTCATTACGCACCTGCCTTCTCAGTCAGTACAGTCTTGATACGTGCGACGTCACGACGCACTTGTTTCAGAGTGTGAGTCTGAGCCAGCTGGCCGGTGGACGCTTGCATGCGCATGTTGAATTGCTCACGCAGCAGGCCCAGCAGCTCCTGGTTCAGTTCTTCGACGCTCTTTTGACGCAGATCTTGGGCTTTCATCACATCACCGTCTTAATTACGAAAGTGGTCTGAACAGACAGCTTAGCTGCGGCCAGGGCAAACGCTTCACGCGCCAGAGCCTCAGGTACACCGTCCATCTCGTACAGAACCTTGCCAGGCTGGATCGGGCAAACCCAGTATTCCACGTTACCCTTACCTTTACCCATACGAACTTCGAGGGGCTTTTCGGTGATGGGCTTGTCCGGGAACACACGGATCCAGATCTTACCTTGACGCTTAACGTGACGGGTCATGGCACGACGGGCTGCTTCGATTTGACGAGCAGTCAGTTGACCACGGGATGTCGCCTTCAGGCCAAAGGTACCGAAGGATACTTCGTTACCAGAGGTGGCCAGACCGCGGTTACGACCCTTGTGGGTCTTGCGGAATTTAGTACGCTTAGGTTGCAACATTTACCGAATCTCCTTACTTAGCAGCGCGGCGCTTGTTGTCACGCTTGGGCTTTGCAGGAGCTTGCTCTTGAGCAGCGGCAGCGTTAACAGCAGCCAGACCGCCCAGAACTTCGCCCTTGAAGATCCAAACTTTAACGCCGATCACACCGTAAGTGGTGTGGGCTTCAGAAGTTGCGTAGTCGATGTCGGCACGCAGGGTGTGCAACGGCACACGACCTTCACGGTACCATTCGGTACGCGCGATTTCAGCGCCGCCCAGACGACCGGAAACTTCCACTTTGATGCCCTTGGCACCCAGGCGCATTGCGTTCTGTACGGCGCGCTTCATAGCACGACGGAACATTACACGACGCTCCAGCTGGGAAGTGATGCTGTCGGCAACGAGTTTGCCATCCAGCTCCGGCTTGCGGACTTCGGAAATGTTGATCTGAGCAGGCACGCCAGCAATAGTGGCTACAGCTTTGCGCAGCTTCTCAACGTCTTCGCCTTTCTTACCGATGACAACACCCGGACGAGCGGTGTGAATGGTCACACGGATGCTCTTGGCCGGACGCTCAATGGTGATCTTGGACAAGGACGCGTTTTTCAGTTCCTTGGTCAGGAACTGGCGTACTTGAAAATCGCTGTACAGGTTGTCAGCGAAGTCTTTGGTGTTCGCGAACCAGGTAGAATTCCAAGGCTTGGTAATACCCAGGCGAATGCCATTAGGATGTACTTTCTGACCCATTGCTTATCTCCCAGCCTTAGCGTCGGATACCACTACAGTGATGTGAGCGGTACGCTTGAGGATACGATCCGCACGACCTTTGGCACGCGGACGGATGCGCTTCATGGAGGGACCTTCGTCGACCATGATAGTAGCAACACGCAGCGCGTCGATATCGGCGCCTTCGTTGTGCTCAGCGTTTGCAATGGCAGATTCCAGCACTTTCTTAACCAGCACTGCAGCCTTTTTCGGGCTGAAGGTCAGGATATTCAGAGCCTTGTCTACGGACAGACCACGTACTTGATCGGCTACCAGACGAGCTTTCTGGGCAGAAGTACGGGCATAACGGTGTTTAGCGATAGCTTCCATCATTTATCCCTTAGCGCTTCTTAGCCTTCTTATCAGCAGCATGGCCGCGATAAGTACGAGTCGGTGCGAATTCACCCAGTTTGTGACCGATCATTTCTTCGGTAACGAAAACCGGAACGTGCTGACGACCATTATGGACAGCGATGGTCAAACCGATCATGTTCGGGATGATCATTGAACGACGGGACCAGGTTTTAACCGGCTTTTTATCCCCGCTTTCCACCGCTTTCTCTACCTTCTTCAGCAAGTGCAGGTCAATAAATGGACCCTTCTTGAGAGAACGTGGCATGGTGATTCCTCTATGTTAACAATTACTTGTTACGACGACGTACGATGTACTTGTCGGTACGCTTGTTCTTACGGGTCTTGAAGCCTTTAGCCTTCTGGCCCCATGGGGACACAGGCTGCATGCCCTTGTTACGACCCTCACCACCACCGTGCGGGTGGTCAACCGGGTTCATCGCCATACCGCGAACGGTCGGACGAATACCACGCCAGCGGTTTGCACCGGCTTTACCCAGTTGACGCAACATGTGCTCGGAGTTACCGACTTCACCGATGGTAGCGCGGCACTCGGCCAGAACTTTACGTACTTCGCCGGAACGCAGACGCAGAGTTACATAGTTACCTTCACGAGCCAGGATCTGGATGAAAGTACCAGCGGAACGAGCCAGCTGGGCACCTTTACCAGGCTTCATCTCTACAGCGTGAACGGTAGAACCAACCGGGATGTTGCGCATCGGCAGGGCGTTACCTACCTTGATGGCTGCATCAGCACCAGAAGCGATCGCGTCACCAGCTTTCAGGCCTTTCGGAGCCAGGATGTAACGACGCTCACCGTCTGCATACAACACCAGAGCGATGTTAGCGGTACGGTTCGGATCGTATTCCAGGCGCTCTACTTTAGCCGGGATACCGTCTTTGTCGCGCTTGAAGTCGACGATACGGTAGTGCTGCTTGTGACCACCACCGATATGACGGGTAGTGATACGGCCGTTGTTGTTACGACCACCGGACTTGCTTTTGCTGTCCAGCAGAGCGGCGAAGGGCTTGCCCTTGTACAGCTCTTGATTGACGATCTTGACGACGTGGCGGCGGCCCGGAGAAGTAGGCTTGCACTTAACGATTGCCATTTTTGAGAACTCCTCTTACTCGGCTGCGCCCATGAAGTCGATGTCCTGACCAGCTTTCAGGGTCACATAAGCCTTTTTCCAATCGGAACGACGGCCTACGCGTGCACCTGCGCGCTTGGTCTTACCCTTCATGTTCAGGGTACGGACGGTCTCAACTTCGACCTCGAACAGTTTCGCAACTGCAGCTTTGACTTCCGCCTTGGTAGCATCAACAGCAACTTTGAACACGATAGTGTTCTGCTTTTCTGCAACCATGGTGCTCTTTTCAGAGATGTGCGGAGCCTTCAGAACTTTCAGCAGACGCTCTTCACGGATCATGCCAGCATCTCCTCGATTTGCTTAACTGCGTCAGCAGTCATCAGAACCTTGTCGAAAGCGATCAGGCTGACCGGGTCGATACCGGCAACGTCACGCACGTCAACTTTGTACAGGTTGCGAGCAGCCAGGAACAGGTTCTCATCGACTTCAGCAGTCACGATCAGAACGTCAGTCAGTTCCATTTCTTTCAGCTTGGCGATCAGTTCTTTGGTCTTCGGAGCTTCGATGCCGAACTTCTCAACAACGATCAGGCGCTCTTGACGTACCAGCTCGGACAGAATGCTACGGATAGCGCCGCGGTACATCTTCTTGTTTACTTTCTGGCTGTGATCTTGCGGCTTAGCAGCAAAAGTCACACCACCGGAACGCCAGATGGGCGAACGGATGGAGCCAGCACGGGCACGACCAGTACCCTTCTGACGCCACGGCTTTTTGCCGCCACCAGACACTTCAGAGCGAGTCAGCTGCGCACGAGTACCCTGACGGGCACCAGCGGCATATGCAACGACGACCTGGTGAACCAGAGCTTCGTTGAATTCGCGCCCGAAGGTAGTCTCGGAAACTTCAAGAGCGCTCTTGGCGTCTTTCATTACCAATTCCATTACTATCTCCTCAGACGTTACGCTTTGACGGCAGGTTTGACGATCACGTTGCCGTTGGTTGCACCCGGTACTGCACCTTTGATGAGCAGCAGGTTGCGTTCAGCGTCAACACGAACCAGTTCCAGGTTCTGAGTCGTTACACGCTCAGCACCCATGTGACCAGCCATCTTTTTGCCCTTGAATACACGACCCGGAGTCTGGTTCTGACCGATAGAACCCGGAACGCGGTGAGACAAGGAGTTACCGTGGGTCATATCCTGGGTGCGGAAGTTGTGGCGCTTAACAGTACCAGCAAAGCCCTTACCTTTGGATGTGCCGGTAACGTCTACCAGCTTAACGTCAGCGAGAAGATCTACTTTCAGCTCGCTACCAACAGTGAAAGTTTCACCGTTGTTCAGGCGGAATTCCCACAGACCGCGACCGGCTTCTACACCAGCTTTGGCGAAGTGGCCAGCTTCCGGCTTGGTCACACGGCTGGCTTTCTTGGCGCCAGTGGTAACCTGAATAGCGTTGTAGCCGTCGGTTTCTACAGATTTGACCTGAGTTACACGGTTAGCTTCAACTTCGATAACAGTCACCGGGATAGAAACGCCATCTTCGGTGAAGATGCGAGTCATACCCACTTTGCGACCTACAAGACCGATTGTCATTGTTATCAACCTCTTTCCGTAATTAACCCAGGCTGATCTGGACGTCTACACCAGCTGCCAGATCCAGACGCATCAGGGCGTCTACGGTCTTGTCAGTCGGCTCAACGATGTCTACCAGACGCTTGTGAGTGCGGATCTCGTACTGATCACGCGCATCTTTGTTGACGTGCGGGGAGATCAGGACGGTGAAGCGCTCTTTGCGAGTCGGCAGCGGAATAGGACCGCGAACCTGCGCGCCAGTGCGCTTTGCAGTTTCAACGATTTCCGCAGTGGATTGATCAATCAGGCGATGATCAAAAGCCTTCAGGCGGATACGGATTCTTTGGTTCTGCATTGACAGAGCTCCAATAGATAAAAGAACATAAATCAACACCGCCCGACCGAGATTTCTCCCGCCAGAGGTGTGATTTTTCACGTTTCCCCCCATATCGGGAGGACTGTATGGCTGGCTCCTGTAAACAGGAAACTCAGCAGCAGACATATCGTCTGGCTTACCTCATGGGTAAGCGGAGGGGATTATACGGATTTTTCAAATTTGCGCAAGGGAGAGCGAACAGATTATGCGCAGTTTTATGTGACAGATGGATCTCGCCTGCGGCAACACACTCTGCTGCCGACACCAAGGTAACGACAATGTTACAAGCAGACTGGTAGACTGTGCGCTTGCCTCTGTCAGTGGAACGACATCCCATGCTCAAAGATCAAAAGAAAGCCTATCAGTATGGCCTTTGCGCCGTTGCCCTCTGGTCGACGGTCGCCACCGCCTTCAAGATCTCCCTCGCCTATTTCGAACCTGTGCAACTATTGCTTGTGGCCGCCTTCACCTCGACTCTCACGCTGACAGCCGTCGTCGCCAAACAGGGCAAACTGCCGCTGCTGGTAAGCTACATCAAGGCCCGCCCTTTCTACTACCTGACTCTGGGCGTGCTGAACCCCTTTCTCTATTACCTGTTGCTATTCAAGGCCTATGACCTATTGCCTGCCCAGCAGGCACAGACCCTCAACTACACCTGGGCTATCACTCTCAGTCTGCTGGCAGTCCCCTTCCTCGGCCAGAAGCTGCGTCGGCGCGATGGCATCGCTATCGTGCTGGGGTATTTTGGCGCGCTGGTGATCGCCACCAGAGGGGATGTATTCGGCCTCCAGTTCGACAGCCCCCTCGGCGTGACGCTGGCGCTGGTCTCGACCCTCATCTGGGCCAGCTACTGGATCCTCAACACCCGCAATCAGGGCGATCCCATCGTCAGCCTGTTGCTTGGCTTTATGATCAGCCTGCCTTTTATCGTCGTGGCGACCTGGTTGCTCTCCGATTTTGCCATGACCGCCTGGCAGGGATGGGCTGGAGCCATCTATGTGGGACTGTTCGAAATGGGCTTCGGTTTCGTGCTCTGGCTGATGGCGCTGCGCCATGCCACCAACACGGCCCCCATCAGCAACCTCATCTTTATCTCGCCGTTTGCCTCACTGGTGCTGCTCAACCTGTTGATAGGCGAAGCCATCCATCCAGCCACCCCAATCGGGTTGGCGCTCATCGTTGCCGCCCTGTTGATCCAGCAGCTCAAGTACGGCAAACGCTATCGAGCATCAGTCGAAACCAAGAGCTGACCATGCAGAAGGGTGTATCCACGGATACGCCCTTCTCTCAATCCATCCACTCCTGTGGCTGATGTTTCGGCAGCCGCATCTCGACCAGCAAGCCGCCGAGATCCGAACTTCCCAACCGGATAGTGCCGTGGTGCTGGGCGACTATCTTGGCCACGATGGCCAACCCCAAGCCACTGCCGCCAACGGTCCGCGCCACATTACCCTGAGTAAACGGCTTGAGCACCCGGGAATAGTCCTGCTCCGGAATGCCGGGGCCATCATCGGAAAGGCGCAGGCGCACCCAGTGCCCGTCGTCCTTCAACTCGGCATACAAGCGGCTCGCCCCATAACGCTGCGAGTTGCTTGAGAGGTTGTTCAATACCCGCCGGATACTGACCGGATTGCAGGCCACCCGCACCGCCTCTTGCGGCAGCGCCAGATCAACCTCCAGCCCCTGCTCCGAGTAGATCAGCAAGGTATCGTGCACCAGCTGGGTCAGATCGATCGGCTCCAGATCCTGGCCCTCATCCGGGCGGATGTAATCGATGAACTGATCGATGATGGCATTGGACTCATCGATGTCGGCGTTGATGCTCTCCTTAAGGTACTCGTCACCGGAGGACATCATCTCGGTGGCCAGCCGGATGCGGGTCAGCGGGGTACGCAGATCGTGGGAAACCCCCGCCATCATCAGGTTACGCTCTTCGATCAGGCTCTTGATGGAGTGCGACATGTGGTTGAAGGTGCGGGTCAGTCGCCTTACTTCCCGTGATCCCAGCTCCCCCAGCGCCTCGGGGAAATGGCCTCTGGCCACCGCAACTGCACCAGCCTCGAGATCCTCGAGCGGGCGCACCAGCTGCCGGGCAAAGCGCCAGGCCGCAAACAGGGTGATCACCAGCAGCACGCTCAGATAAATGATGAGGGGTTCGATATCGTCATCTTCAATCTCGGTCAGCGGGATCCGCACCCAGATTTTGCTGGCCTGCGGCGGCTGGATCCAGATGATGTAGTGATCCTGGATCTCGACCCGCACCTTGGCCGGGCCACCCAGTTCGCGGCTGATGTTCTCCTCCAGATAGGGGTACGGCTTGGCCTCGTTGAAGCCATGCTGCACCGCCTCGCTCTGGGTATAGATATCAGTACCGGTCGTCACATAGACCAGCGCCTCGGCATCTTCGCTCAGCGCCAGTTGTTCCGTGTTGACCGGAAAGATCAGCTTGACCTGATTGGCCAGCAAGTGACTGATCTGCTTGACGGTTGGCGCCAGCAGATAGTTGTAGAAGGTGACGTAGGAGACCGCTTGATAGACCACTAGGACGGCAGCCAGAAACCAGAGCATGCGCGAGAACATGCTGCCGACCTTTTTCATGCACCGTCACCATCTGGCACGAACACATACCCCAGACCCCAGACAGTCTGCAGATAGCGGGGCTGGGCCGGATCCTGCTCCAGCAGGCGGCGCAGGCGAGAGACCTGCACGTCGATGCTGCGCTCGGTGGCGGTGTATTCACGGCCACGGGCCAGATTCATCAGCTTGTCGCGGGAGAGCGGCTCGCGCGGATGGCTGACCAGCACTTTGAGCACCGCAAATTCACCGCTGGTGAGCGCCATCGGTTCACCATCCCGACTCAGCTCGCGGGTCGCCAGATTGAGCTGGAAGGCACCGAAGTTGACCACCTTTTCTGCAGCAGAAGGAGCCCCCGGCAGCTCGACGGTATGGCGGCGCAGCACGGCACGGATCCGCGCCAGCAGTTCGCGGGGGTTGAACGGCTTGGGCAGATAGTCATCGGCCCCCATCTCGAGCCCGACGATGCGATCCACTTCATCCCCCTTGGCGGTGAGCATCAGAACAGGGATCTGGTTGCCCGCTTCCCGCAGACGGCGGCAGATGGAGAGCCCATCCTCCCCCGGCAGCATCAGGTCGAGCACCATCAGGCTGAAGTTTTCACGAGTCAGCAAGCGATCGGCCTGCTCGCCATTGGCTACGCCGCGCACTACGAATCCCTGCTCGGTGAGATAGCGTTCCAACAGGGAACGTAATTTCAGGTCATCGTCCACGACCAGGACCTTGTATTGCTGCTGACTCATTGCTTTGCCTCTTCATTCTTTAGCTGCCCCCAATACTAGGGGGGGATATAGCGGGAGCAAAGCACAAATATGTTACCGGTTATTACCCATCCCGAGAGCGTGACGACCATCAAGTCACTGCGCTGTCCAGCCACATCCTCAATGGCTCCCGCCAAGCTGGCGCAATTTCTCTCGACAGCAAGAGGACAAAAGCTAATATTCCCGAGCAGTTAGCGATGAATACCCCTCTTTGACCAGGTCCGCATCACCATGAAGACAAAGCTGATCACCCGCGAAGGCTACAACAAGCTGAAAGAAGAGCTCGATTTCCTCTGGCGTCAGGAGCGCCCCGAGGTCACCAGGAAGGTGGCATGGGCCGCCAGCCTGGGGGATCGCAGCGAAAATGCCGACTACCAGTACAACAAGAAGCGGCTGCGGGAGATCGACCGGCGGGTGCGCTACCTGCGCAAATGCCTCGAAGAGCTGGGGATCGTCGACTATGCCCCCGCGCAGGAGGGCAAGGTCTTCTTCGGCGCCTGGGTCGAGGTGGAAAACGATGAGGGCGAGACCAAGCGCTTTCGCATCGTCGGCTATGACGAGATCTTCGAGCGCAAGGATTACATCTCCATCGACTCCCCCATGGCCCGCGCCCTGCTCAAGAAAGAGGTCGGTGATGAGGCCATCGTCCGTACGCCAGTTGGTGACGTCTGCTGGTATATCAACGAGATCAGCTACCCCAAATAGCCGGACTGCTTGCCACAGGCACATCCTGAGTCACAGGTGCAATGGCAAGATAAACGCCCTCCCCTGCGACTTTATCAGTCTGCCGGGTGCAGACCCCGGCGCAGGGTGGCATCCCGCAACACGACCCCATATAGTGCTCACACTTGGCGCCTGATGGCGCGGACTCGACCACAGAGGCCCTCAACAACATCATGATGCAAACCATAGAGAGACAGATTGCCGGTGAGCTCAATGCTCGCCCGGAGCAGGTGCAGGCCGCAGTGCGCCTGCTGGATGAAGGCTCGACCGTGCCCTTTATCGCCCGTTACCGTAAAGAGGTGACCGGCGGTCTGGACGACAGCCAGCTACGTACTCTGGAGAGCCGCCTCGGCTATCTGCGTGAACTGGAAGATCGCCGTCAGGTGATCATTCGCTCCATCGAAGAGCAGGGCAAACTGACCCCCGAGCTGATGCGCGAATTGAATGGCGCCGACAGCAAGACCCGACTGGAAGACCTCTATCTCCCCTACAAGCCCAAGCGCCGCACCAAGGGGCAGATGGCGATCGAAGCCGGGTTGGAGCCGCTTGCCAACCTGCTGCTCAGCGACCCGATGCAGGATCCCGAGCAAGCTGCAGCCACCTTCCTCAATCCCGAACAGGGCATTGCCGACAGCAAGGCTGCCCTCGACGGCGCCCGCTATATCCTGATGGAGCGCTTCGCCGAGCAGGCCGACCTGCTGGAGAAGTTGCGCGACTACCTGTGGCAGAATGCCACCCTGCGCGCCCGCGTGGTGGCAGGCAAGGAGCAGGAAGGGGCCAAGTTCAAGGACTATTTCGAACACGACGAACCACTGCACAAGGCCCCCTCCCACCGGGTGCTGGCCATGCTGCGCGGCCGTAATGAAGGGATCCTCAATCTGGCGCTGGTAACCGGTGACGATGAGAGTGCCAGCCCCTGCGAAGGGATCATTGCCCACCACCTCAAGCTCAATCTGCAGAACCGCCCGGCCGACAAATGGCTGCAAGGGGTGGTGAGCTGGACCTGGAAGATCAAGTTGTCGCTTCAGATGGAGACCGAGCTGATCGGCCGTATCCGCGAATCGGCAGAGGAGGAGGCGATCAAGGTGTTCGCCATGAACCTCAAGGATCTGCTGATGGCGGCCCCGGCGGGCATGCGCTGCACCATGGGGCTGGATCCGGGCATCCGCACCGGGGTCAAGGTTGCCGTGGTGGATGCCACCGGCAAGCTGGTCGATCACGCCACCATCTATCCGTTCGAACCAAAACGCCAGATTGATCAAAGCCTCAAGACCCTGAGCGAGTTGTGCCAGAAGCACAAGGTCGAGCTCATCAGCATCGGCAACGGCACCGCTTCGCGAGAGACCGACCGGCTGGTGAGCGACCTGTTCGAGCGCTACCCCGCCGCCAAGGCGCAGAAGATAGTGGTGAGCGAAGCAGGAGCCTCGGTCTACTCCGCCTCCGAACTCGCCTCCCAGGAGTTCCCGGATCTCGACGTCTCGATCCGTGGCGCCGTCTCCATCGCCCGCCGCCTGCAAGACCCGCTGGCCGAACTGGTCAAAATCGATCCCAAGAGTATCGGGGTCGGCCAGTATCAGCACGACGTCGGCCAGAGCCAGCTGGCCCGCCGGCTGGATGCCGTGGTTGAGGATTGCGTGAACGCGGTCGGGGTCGATGTGAACACCGCCTCGGTCGCCCTGCTCAACCGGGTTTCCGGCCTCTCCCAGACGTTGGCCCAGAACATCGTCGCCTATCGGGATGAGCACGGCGCATTCAAGAGCCGTCAGCAATTGCTGAAAGTGAGCCGACTCGGCCCCAAAGCCTTCGAACAGTGCGCCGGCTTCCTGCGCATTCGCGGCGGCAGCAATCCCCTCGACAGCTCAGCGGTACACCCGGAGTCCTATCCGGTGGTGGAGCGGATCCTCGCCAAGCTGGAGCAGACCGTGGAGAGCCTGCTCGGCAACAGCAGCCTGCTGCGCAGCCTGAAACCGGCCGACTATACCGATGAGCAATTCGGCGTACCTACCGTCACCGACATCATCGGCGAGCTGGACAAGCCGGGCCGCGACCCGCGCCCCGAGTTCAAAACCGCGACCTTCAAGGAAGGTGTGGAGCAGATCAGCGACCTGGTGCCAGAGATGGTACTGGAAGGGGTGGTCACCAACGTCACCAACTTCGGCGCCTTCGTCGATATCGGTGTTCATCAGGACGGTCTGGTGCACATCTCCTCCCTGACCGACCGTTTCGTCAAGGATCCCCGTGAGGTGGTCAAGGCGGGCGACATTGTGCGGGTCAAGGTGCTGGAAGTGGACGCCCCGCGCAAGCGGATCAGCCTCACTATGCGCCTCGACGAAAAGGCAGGGCAGCCCGCCCGCAAGCCGGCTGAAGCGCGCAACAGCAGTGCTGGCAACACCAAGCCAAGAAATGAGCCGCGCCAAAGCCCCCATATGGGTGGTGCCATGGGCAACGCCTTCGCGGCGGCGCTCTCCAAAGCGAAAAAGTAACGACACCTTCCAGAACACCTCTGAATGCAAAAAGCCCCGCAAGGGGCTTTTTTACACGCGAAGCTCAGGATCACTGCGCCAGGGCAGCAAGAATGCTCTCGGGCTCTCCATGCTGGGCCAGCACCTCCCGCAGTCGGTTGAATGCCTTGCAGGCCTCTTGCGGATACTTGCCGTAAGAGACGACGCCGGTGTGGCTCCAGCCAGCCGCCAGCATCACTTTCTTCTTGAAACTGGTTCCTTCAGTTCCCCCTCCTCCGAGCTGCATCAGAAATTGCTCCATCTGCAGGTGGGGGGGCGGTACACGGGAGAAGGTGGTGAAATCTTCCGCTTTGACTTCATCGAAATGCATGACAGCTCCTGTGAAATTGGAATGGGCCTGATCTTCAGGTTAGTTGCAAAACAGGCAAAGCAGCTGAAAGTTTGGTGAGGGGGATTCAGATATGCAGACTGAGGGACTGGGTCGAGGCCGGGCTGACAGCCTGTCGATAGTGGCCCGCGATGACGCTGTTGCGCTTGTCCATATAGGCACTCAGCACGCCGCCCGATTTTGCGCTCTGCTCGGCCATCAGCTCTTTGCGCACCTTGGCTTCACTGGCGGCGGCGCTGCGCGCGACGGCCAGATCTTGCGCGGAAGGCTCGGCAGGCGCCAGCGCTGCAGAGCGGATCTGCTGCATCTTGGCGATGGTAGCGGCAGGGTCACCGGGTACGACACTGGTATCGATCTGGACTTCGCCACCCGTCGCATAACGCTTGCCATCCGGCCCTTGCGTAAACTGATAGGTGGGCGAGCTGGCGTACTCTCCACCCGCAGACTGGTGCGCCTGCTCGTGAGTGCGCACCTCCTTGTCACGCTCGACAAGATCCTGAACCTGCTGCTCTTGCCGCTGTTGCTGCTCCTGCTGTTTGGGATCCTGCTGCTTGCGCTGACCATCCTCACCGGTTGCCTCGACAAAGCGATTATCTGGCAGTGTCGTCGGCGCCGGTTGCCCGGTTTCACGGCTGTTCTGGGAGGTCTGATTGCTGGAGGTCTGACCGGCTTTGGATTTCTCTTTCTGGGAGCCGACTTCGGATTCGGCAACGGAGGCTTGACCCGCTCGGGCCTGCGGGATCAGTTCTGCCCGGCGATTATCCGTCCTCGCCGCTTCCACCTGGGGTTGCAGCTGTGTCGGGATAAGGGGAGGCAGACTGACATTGATGTTCATCTCACACCCGGATGTCGATCAGGGTTCCCATCATATCGCTGGCAGTCTGCACTACCTTGGCGGAAGCCCCAGCCTGTTGCTCGGCCACCTTGAGATTGACAAGCTCATCGGTCACTTGCACCTGATCCCCGCTGGGGGTGTTGAGGCGGGCGATCTGATTGGATGCCTTGTCGGCAATCTGCTCGGCTCGCTGAAATCCCTGTACCCCGCTGTTGAAAGCAGAATCAATACGCATGGTGTTACTCCTCTGATCACAGCTTAATTATCCGCCAGACCAGAGGATTAATGAAGCTTGCAGGCTGTTTTTTAGCCAACAAAATCTCTAACGATTTCAATGAATTCGTCAGGATGGGAGATAAAAGGTGCGTGTGAGGCCTTATTAAGGGTCACGCTGCGGCTGGCAGGGTAGAGGTCATCCTGCAGGGGAATGGCCGCCTTGGGTACCAATGAATCCAGTCGACCATAGATCCGCAACCAGGGCAGATCCAGCTCCCGCAGCGGTTCGCGCAGGTCAATCTCGGCCAACAGCGTCAGCCCGGCCTCGAGAGCGGCAAACTGGGGAGCCGGGCGCTCGGCCAGCCAGTGACGCAACTGACGGATATCGTCCCGGGCGTGTTCACTGCCCATGGCCTGGATCGCCAGAAAGCGCTCTATGGTCTGGCGAAAATCCCCCGCCAGCATCTGGTTGAAGCCGGTCAGTACCTTGGGGGCGATCCCCGGCCACTCATCACGGGCCATGAAACAGGGGGAGCTGGCTACCGTGCTCAGGGAGTGCAGCCGATCGGGATGAGTCAGCGCCAACTGGCTTGCCACCAGACCGCCGAGCGACCAGCCAAGCAGATGACACTTCTGCGGCAAGATGGCAGCCACCTGCTCGGCAAGCCAGGGCAGGCTGTAATCCACCTCATCTGCCAGCGGGCTGTTGCCAAAACCGGGCAAATCTACCAGATGAACCCGATAGTGGGGCGCCAACTGTTGGGCAATACCATGCCAGACCGCACCGTTCATCCCCCAACCGTGCAACAGCACCAGATCGGGCCCCTGGCCAAACTGCTCTACCGATATGCTCATCTAGACTCAAGATCCCTGTTCATGCTCTTGGGGTCAGCATGTTAAAGCGACTGCTCGCTAAAGCAAGCCCGCTACTCGGCAGCCACGGCGACTGGCAAGGGAGCTGCCTGCTCTGTCATCAGCCTTGTGACAACGAGCCCCTGCTCTGCAGCTGGTGTCGGCAGGCGCTGCACCAGTCACAGCCGAGATGCCACCTCTGCGCCGCACCGCTGGCTGACTATATAGAAGAGAGCATACAGGTCTGTGGTCGCTGCCAGCGCAGACCTCCCCCCTGGGAGCGGTTGCAGGTGATCGGCGACTACCGGGCCCCCTACCCCATGCTGATCCCCCGGCTCAAATATTCCGGCCAGATCCTGCTGGCGCCGCTACTGGCACGCCTCTTGGCCGATCATCTGGATAGCCGCGAGCCGCCGGAGGCGATCATTCCGGTCCCCCTGCACTGGTGGCGGCAGTGGCGGCGTGGGTTCAATCAGGCGGAGGAGATCGCACAAGCCCTTGGCGAGTTCACCGGTATTCCCTGCGACAACACTCTGTTGCAACGCATCAAGGCGACCCCGCAACAAACAACCTTGAGCGCCGGGCAGCGGCGGCGCAATCTGCGCGGGGCATTCCGGATCCGCTCCCACCAATACCGTCATGTCGCCCTGCTCGATGACGTCGTGACCACAGGCGCCACCGCCGGGCAGCTCAGCCGTCTGCTCCATGAGAGCGGCATCACAAAGGTGGAAGTGTGGGCAATCTGTCGAACCCTGCGGCACAGCAAGTAGCCATCGGCATGCTACCCAAGCATTAATAACCGCGTTATCATGAATACCCTAGTCGTACACTCAGGTTTATGAGGATAGTGATGATCAGCATTTCCGACGCCGCCCAGGCCCATTTCCGTAAACTGCTGGAAAAACAGCCTGATGGCACCAATATCCGGGTGTTTGTGGTCAATCCGGGAACCCAGAATGCCGAGTGTGGCGTATCGTATTGCCCGCCCGATGCCGTGGACCCGGAAGATCAACACCTGCCCTTCAGCGGCTTTGACTGCATGGTCGATCCCCTGAGCGCCCCCTTCCTGGTGGATGCCACCATCGATTTCGTGACCGATCAGATGGGCTCCCAGCTCACCCTGAAAGCGCCGAACGCCAAGATGCGTAAAGTGGCCGATGACGCGCCGCTGATCGAGCGCATCGAGTACGTGTTGATGTCCGAAGTGAACCCCATGCTGGCCGGTCACGGTGGCAAGGTCACTCTGGTCGAGCTGACCGAGGACAAACTGGCCATCCTGCAGTTTGGCGGCGGTTGCAACGGCTGCTCCATGGTCGATTACACCCTGAAAGAGGGGATCGAGAAGCAGCTGCTGGAGAAGTTCCCGGGCGAGCTCAACGGGGTGAAAGACGCCACCGAGCACCAGCGCGGCGACCACTCCTACTACTGATTTGCACAGCCCTTGTGGCAAAAACATGCTGCAAAGAAAAGGCCCCGCCATCTGGCGGGGCCTTTTGCATGGGCAATCGGCAGATTACTCGTCCTTCTTGTCGCGCGACAGCAGGGCGATGGCCGCCTCTTTCGGGTTCTTACCCTCGTAGAGCACCTTGAAGATCTGCTCGCAGATGGGCATCTCGACGCCGCAGCGGGCCGCCAGCAGATGCACCTCTTTGGTGTTGCGATACCCCTCCACCACCTGACCGATCTCGGTCATGGCGGTGTTCACATCCTTGCCAGCCCCGAGGGCCAGCCCGAAGCGACGGTTGCGCGACTGGTTGTCGGTACAGGTGAGCACCAGATCCCCGAGCCCCGCCATCCCCATAAAGGTTTTGGCATCGGCACCCAGCGCCGCACCCAGACGCTGCATCTCCACCAGACCCCGGGTGATGAGCGCGGTTCTGGCATTGGCGCCAAACCCGAGCCCGTCGGAGAGACCGGCACCGATAGCGATGACGTTCTTCACCGCCCCACCCAGCTGCAGACCGACGAAGTCCGGATTGGTATAGACCCGGAACGAGCGGCCACAGTGCAGCAGATGGGAGAGATCGTCGGCGAACTCGTCGTGAGTCGAGGCGACCGAGATGGCGGTCGGCAGACCGGCAGCCAGCTCCTTGGCGAAGGTGGGACCGGAGATCACCGCCAGCGGTATCTCGTCACCCAGCACTTCACGGGCCACATCCTGCAGCAGACGGCCACTATCCGGCTCCAGACCCTTGGTGGCCCAAGCGATGCGGGTATCGGGGCGCAGGAAGGGTTTGATCCGGGTCAGCACATCGCCAAATACATGGCTCGGCACGACCAGCAGCAGCACGGGAGCCGCTTGTACCGCACGTTGCAGATCCGCAGTTAGCTGCAGATCGGCAGGAAAAGGGACATCAGGCAGAAAAGCCTTGTTGCAGCGGTCTTGTTCCAGCTCGGCGACATGAGCAGGGTCGTAACCCCACAGCAGGGTCGGATGACCATTGCGCGCCAGAGAAATGGCAAGGGCGGAGCCATAAGACCCCGCCCCCAAGACCGAGATAGCGATCTGGTCAGCCATTATCAGGCTTCCGCAGTCGCCTGCTGGGCCTGTGCTTGCGCCATGTGCTGGGCAAACAGGGCATCGAAGTTGACCGGTGCCAGGTTCAGCTGCGGGAAGGAACCCTTGCTCACCATGTTGGCCACGGCTTCGCGGGCATACGGGAACAGGATGTTCGGGCAGAAGGCAGCCAGGCAGTGAGCCAGTTGCGGCTCCGGCAGGTTACCGATGGTGAAGATACCGGCTTGCTGTACTTCGCACAGGAAGGCAGTTTCGGTTTCCAGTTTGCAAGTTACGGTCAGGGTCAGGACAACCTCGTACACGTTCTCAGCCAGGATGTTGGTCTTGGTATCCATATCCAGCTTGACGTCCGGCTGCCACTCTTTCTGGAAGATGTGCGGGGTGTTCGGCGCTTCGAAAGAGACATCCTTGGTGTAAACACGCTGGATGTGGAATTCCGGTTGTACTTCCTGGTTGTTGATCTCGTCAGCCATTTCGTTTGATTCCTTGTTATATGGATAAGTGGGCTCAGGCCCTGCTTAAATCAGCGTTTCTTGGTTACCGGCAGATTTTCTGCACGCCATTGGGCCATGCCACCGCCGAGCACGTAAACCTGCTTGAAGCCAGCTTTGCTCAGCTGACGGCCCGCGCCGCCCGCAGTCATTCCCGACTCGCACACCACTATGATGGGGGCATCTTTATGCTTTTCAACCGGGCCCAGATTATTGCTCTGGATCTGGGTCAGCGGCAGGTGCTGGGCACCGGCCAGATGGCCCTTGGCATACTCTTCCTGACTGCGAATATCCACCACGGTGGCATTCTCGCGGTTGATCAGCAGGGTCGCGGTGTGGTTGTTGACGGTTTTTACCGGGGACAAACGGGCACGCACAGTGGTGTAAACCAGGGTGCCAGCCAGACCCAACCAGGCTGCGGTCAGCAGCGGGTTACGGGCCGCAAAATCCAAATACTCTTGCATCTTCTACTATCCAGGGACCAAGACAAGGGCCCGAGTATACATGGGGGTATTGATAAGATCAGCCATCTTGGCGGCAAAGCGCGAGCAGGCTCCCATCATCATTGGGCAGCGAGCATGGCAGGAAGGGCGTGGCTTGCGGGGCCGCGGGAGCGCCCCTTGGCTATCAGGTGACTATTTCGGCAGATGTAGTAATATTACGCTAGTTTCATTTCCCGCATTTTTTCCAATCCGAGAGGACATAGTCTTATGTCAACAGCTAAGAAACCTTTGGTTCTGGTCATCATGGACGGTTGGGGCTACAGCACCAAGCAAGAGCACAACGCCGTCGCTGCCGCCAAGACTCCCAACCTCGATCGTCTGGCCCGTGACTACACCAGCACCCTGATCTCCGGCTCCGGTCTGGATGTCGGTCTGCCGGACGGCCAGATGGGCAACTCTGAAGTAGGCCACGTCAACATCGGTGCCGGTCGCATCGTCTATCAGGAGCTGACCCGCATCTCCAAAGACATCCAGGACGGTGAATTCTTCCAGAACGTCGAGCTGGCCAAGGCTGTTGACGCTGCCGTGACCAACGGCAAAGCCGTTCACATCATGGGCCTGATGTCCCCGGGTGGCGTACACAGCCACGAAGAGCACATCATGGGCATGATCGAAATGGCTGCCAAGCGTGGCGCCGAGAAGATCTATCTGCACGCCTTCCTGGATGGCCGCGACGTTCCGCCGCGCTCCGCCCAGTCCTCCATCGAGCTGTTCGACGCCCTCTTCGCCAAGCTGGGCAAGGGTCGTTTCGCCTCCATGATCGGTCGTTACTTCGCCATGGACCGTGACAACCGCTGGGATCGCGTGCAGCAAGCCTATGACCTGATGACCCAGGGCAAGGGCGAGTTCACCGCCGAGAGCGCCACCGAAGCACTGGCTGCCGCCTATGCCCGCGACGAGAACGACGAGTTCGTCAAAGCAACCCGCATCGGCGAAGCTGCCCCGATGGAAGATGGCGATGCGCTGATTTTCATGAACTTCCGTGCCGACCGTGCCCGTGAAATCACCCGCGCCTTCGTTGACACCGACTTCACCGGCTTCGCCCGTGCAGTCGAGCCGAAGCTGAACTTCGTGATGCTGACCGAATACGCGGCCGACATCAAAACTGCCTGTGCCTACCCGCCGACCGCTCTGGTCAACACCCTGGGTGAGTGGCTGGCCAAGCAGGGCAAGACCCAGCTGCGCATCTCCGAAACAGAGAAGTATGCTCACGTCACCTTCTTCTTCAACGGTGGCGAAGAGTCCTGCTTCACCGGCGAAGATCGCGAGATCGTGGCCAGCCCGAAAGTGGCGACCTATGACCTGCAGCCGGAGATGAGCTCCGAAGAGCTGACCGACAAGCTGGTTGCGGCCATCAAGAGCGGCAAGTACGACGTCATCATCTGTAACTACCCGAATGGCGACATGGTTGGTCACACCGGTGTGTTCGATGCCGCCGTCAAAGCGTGTGAAGCCGTTGACCACTGCATCGGTCGCGTCACCGACGCCTTGGCCGAAGTGGGTGGCGAGTGCCTGATCACTGCCGACCACGGTAACGCCGAGAAGATGCTGGACGAAGAGACTGGTCAGGCCCACACCGCCCACACCAATCTGCCGGTTCCGCTCATCTATTTCGGTCGCAAAGCCGAGGTAGTTGAAGGTGGCAAACTGTCCGATCTGGCCCCCACAATGCTGACCCTGATGGGTCTGCCGGTGCCGCCGGAAATGACTGGCAAGCCCCTGATGATTCTGAAATAATCCTTCCCCATGCGGGGATGCGAAGTTATTTCACAGAAAACCAGTCGCGTCGGCCTGTTGGCCGGCGCGCTGTTTTTTTGCCTGTCGTTTGGCGCCAGCAAACCGGCTTTGGCCGCCAATCAGCAGCTGGGGACCATGCAGTCCCAGATCAAGGAACAACAGCAGACCATCAAGCTCAGCAAGCAGGAGCTTGCCAAGCTCAATACCCAGCTCAAGGCTGACGAGCAGGCCATCTCGGCTGCCGCCGCCAAACTCAACCAGACCAGGCAACAGTTGAAGCAGAACCAGCAGACGCTGGCGACCCTGCAAAAAGACAAGCAGGGGCTGGAAGTTCAAGCCAAACATCAAAAGCAGTTGCTGGCCAAACAGGCGGAGAGCGCCTTTCAGGCGGGCAACCACGACTACCTGAAACTGCTGCTCAATCAGCAGGATCCGGCCAAACTGAGCCGCTCCCTCGACTACTACGACTACCTCAACAAGGCCCGCATCGAGGCCATCGACGCCCTGCGCGCCACCCGCGACAAGCTGGCGAAAAACCAGCAGGCAACCAAAGAGACCGAAACCAGACTGCAGACCCTGCTTGCCGAACAGCAGGAGCATCACCAGACCCTGCTGGCCAGCCAGCAGAGCCGGGCCAAGGTGCGCAACCAGTTGCAGCAGTCGGTACAAGATGACGAGCAGAAGCTCACCAAGCTGGTCAAGGCGGAGAAGGCGCTGAAAGCCCGGCTGGAAGAGCTGCGCCGCAAGCGTGAAGAGCAGGAGCGCCGTGAACGGGCCGAGCGGGAGCGGTTGGCCAAGCTGAAAGCGGAGCAGGAGCGTCAGCGCAAGCTGGCCGAACAGCGCCGCGCCGAGCAACAACGACTCGCCGCTCAGCAGAACAAAACCGTCAAACCGGCAGAACCGGCCGAAGAGGTGGCCAGCAGCAAACCGGAGCGCGGCTCGGGCATCAGCAGTGCCGGTCACTATAGCGGCCTCAAGACCAATGGCAGCCTGCGCTGGCCGGTGCAGGGACCGATCCTCATCTCCTATGGCTCGCCCCGTACCGCCCAGCTCAAGTGGAAAGGCACCCTGATCGGCGCCAGCGAAGGAACCCAGGTCAAGGCGGTTGCACCGGGACAAGTGGTCTACGCCGACTGGCTCGACGGCTTCGGTATGCTGCTGGTGATCGACCACGGTAAAGGCTATATGAGCCTCTACGGTCACAATCAGTCGCTGCTGCGTCAGGTTGGCCAGAATGTGGAACAGGGTGAACCGGTGGCACTGGTCGGTGACAGTGGCGGTCAGGACAGACCGGGCCTCTACTTCGAAATTCGCTATCAGGGCGAGGCGATCAACCCGACCAAATGGCTGGCCAAGGGTTGAGTCAACCCGGCCGACAAACGCCTCACACGCTCACACGCTCACAACAAAAGCTTGCCTCACGCAGGCTTTTGTCGTTTCAGGAGTACAGCAACCCGCTGTCGCTCCCATTTGATGAAAAATTACCTAATTTTTCGCTCGGTTCAGGGGAAGACAACCAGACCGATCTGCTCCAGCAAGGCCTGCTGCTGATCCTCGTTGATCTGCACCCCTTGCAGATCGACCCGGCGCAGATCCAGCCCCGGCAGATCGCACTGGCGCAGATCGCAGCCCTGCAGCTTGAAGCTGGTCCAGTCAATCTGGCCAAACTCGGAGCCGCTGAGATCAGAACCCGCCAGCGAGGCACCAAACAGGTTGGCCCCCTGCCAGCGGTTGCCGGTCAGCTCGCACTTCTCCAGCAGACAGCCCTCGAAGCTGGCGTAGCTGAAGTTGCTGCCGGTCAGATGGGCCTCGCAGAAGTAGCTTTTGGCGGTGATCTGGTTGGCGAAGCTGGCGTGGCCGAAGTTGATGCCGACCGCCTGACAGTCGCGCATCTCCAACCCCAGACACTGGCTGCGGCTGCAATCGGCCATGGTGAGATCGCAGCGCAGGAAGCTGGCCTCGCGCAGATCGCAACCCTGCAACAGGCAGCCCCGTTCACTCTCCCGATCGTAGAAGCTGCAGTCGATGAAGCGGCTATCGCTCAAATCCAGCCAGGAGAAGTTGCAGCCGATAAAGCGGCACTCCGAGAACTGCTCCCCCTCCACATCCTGTTGCTCGAACCGGACATCCACGAACTGCTTGCCTCTGATCATCGGAAAACTCCTGCAAAAACGGCTTCATATGCTGACTTTATCCGCCAAAAACGGTAATGTTACATGTAACATCCACGCTGGACACCCCTATGAGCCCCACCCGCAAGCGCCGCCCCACCCTGCAAGATATCGCCGACCAGACCGGCGTGACCAAGATGACTGTCAGCCGCTATCTGCGCGACCCGCAGACCGTGGCGGAGGGGACCCGCGAGCGGATCGCAGCTGTAGTGGAAGAGCTGGGTTATATCCCCAATCGGGCGCCGGATATTCTCTCCAACGCGACCAGCAAGGCGATCGGCATCCTGATCCCCTCACTTTCCAACCAAGTATTCTCGGCGGTGATCCACGGCATCGAGTCGGTGACCCGACCGGCCGGCTACCAGACCCTGCTGGCCCACTACGGCTACAGTCCGGAGCGGGAGGAGGAGCAGGTCGCGTCCCTACTCTCCTACCATGTGGATGGCCTCATCCTCTCCGACAGCCAGCACACAGAGCGCACTCGCAAGATGATCGCCACCGCCGGCATTCCGGTGGTGGAGACCATGGATCTGCCGCAAACCCCCATCGATATGGTGGTCGGTATGGACCATAGAGCCGCGGCCCGGGCCATGGTAACAGAGATGCTGCGCCGGGGCCGACGCAAGGTGGTCTATCTGGGGGCGCGGCTCGACGTGCGCACCCAGCTGCGGATGGAGGGTTACTATCAGGCGATGACTGATTTCGGCCTCACCGGCCAGCATCTGCTGACCGAACAATCCTCCAGCTTCACTCTGGGGGGCGAGCTGCTGGATCAGGCGCTGGTGCGCTATCCCGACCTCGACGGCCTGTTCTGTACCAACGATGACCTGGCGGTGGGCGCCCTGCTTCAGTGTCAGGCCAAGTGGATCCCGGTGCCCCAGCAGATCGCCATCGCCGGTTGCAACGCCCTCGACATCGGCCACGCCATGACCCCCAAACTGGCCAGTATCGCCACCCCGCGGGAAGCGATCGGTCGGGAGGCGGCCACCATGCTGCTGGCGCGTCTCAACGGCCAATCCCAACCCGACACCCGCAAGGATATCGGCTTCTCCCTCTATGTCGGGGAGAGTTTGGGGTAATCCCTTCCCGCACACACTGAAGCCACGCCGATAACAAACAGGCCACCCGAGGGTGGCCTGTTTGGTTTTCTGCACAACTGATGCTTAGCGTTTTACCAGCTCAACCGCTTCGCGGGAGAGGCGGGTCACCTCTTCCCAGTTGCCGCTCTTGACCGCATCGGCCGGCAGCATCCAGGAGCCGCCGACGGTGGCCACGCACTTGAGCGCCAGATAGTCAGCCACGTTTTTCGGGCCGATACCGCCGGTCGGGCAGAACTTCACCTGGGGCAGCGGCGCGGCAATGGCGGAGAGCGCCTTGGTGCCGCCGTTCGCTTCGGCCGGGAAGAACTTCAGATGGTCATAGCCCGCTTCTAGCGCCTGCATCACTTCAGACGGAGTTGCCACGCCCGGGATCAGCGGTGCAGTGCTCTTGGCCGCGTGGGCCAACAGGGCCGGGGTCATCCCCGGGGAGATGACGAAACGGGCACCGGCGGCGACGGCGGCGTCAAACTGCTCGCAGTTGAGCACGGTACCGGCACCGACCATGGCATCCGGCATCGCCTTGGCGATGAGGGCGATGGCATCGAGCGCCACCGGGGTGCGCAGGGTGATTTCGAAGACAGAGATGCCGCCGTCGAGCAGCGCCTTGGCCATCGGCAGGGCCTGATCCAGCTCGTTGATAACCATCACGGGTACCAGCGGGGAGGCGGCAAACACCTCGGCCGGGGTCACTTTCCAGTTCTGCATAGCTCTTCCTTAGTCAAAGATGGTGGCGCCACACTCGGCGCTCGATACCGCGCGACGCATCACGCTGAACAGTTCACGGCCCCACCCCTCTTGTTCCAGAGTGAGGTCAATCTCGGCCTGGGTGCGGCCACTCAAATCGGTCAGGCAGTCGAGGCTGCCGTTTACCGCGTCAACCCGCAGCAGATCGCCATCAGCCAGCAGGCCGATGGCCCCGCCGTGCAGCGCTTCCGGGGTGACGTGGATGGCGGCCGGGATCTTGCCGGAAGCACCGGAGAGACGGCCATCGGTGACCAGCGCCACCTTGTAACCAGCCTTCTGCAGGTTGCCGAGCACCGGCATCAGCTTGTGCAGCTCCGGCATGCCGTTGGCGGCCGGGCCATTGTGGCGCACCACGATCACGGCATCCTGATTGAGATCGCCCGCCTTGTAGGCCGCTTCCACCGCATGCTGGGAGGAGAAGACCCGTGCTGGCGCCTCGATGACGCGATACTCGGGAGCCACGGCGGAGACCTTGACCACAGCGCGGCCCAGATTGCCCGCCAGCAGCTTGGTGCCGCCAGTGGCCTGGAATACGCTGCCGGAAGGCGACAGCACGCTCGCATCGCCGCTCTCGCCGACCGGCTGCCATACCAGCTGACCATCCACCAGAGCCGGACGGCTGAGGTAATCCTGCATCTCGCCAAAGACCGGAGTGGCGTCCATGTGGATCAGCCCCTCTTCGGCCAGACGGCGCATCAGGCCGGGCACGCCGCCTGCCTGTTCGAAGGCGTTGACGTCGGCCGGGCCGTTCGGGTACATGCGAACCAAGAGCGGCACCACGTCGGAGAGATCGCTGATGTCATCCCAGGTCAGAACCAGACCGGCCGCGCGGGCCAGCGCCACCATGTGGATGCTGTGGTTGGTGCTGCCGCCAGAGGCGAGCAGGGCCACCAGACCGTTGACCAGCGAGCGCTCATCCAGCACTTCGCTCAGCGGGCGATAGGCCGGAGAACCCGGGATCATGGCGCTGATGCGGCGGGCCGCTTCGGCGGTCAGGGCACGGCGCAGCTCGCTATGCGGATGCACAAAGGCGGAGCCCGGCAGCATCAGGCCCATAGCCTCGAATACCAGCTGGTTGGTGTTGGCGGTGCCGTAGAAGGTACAGGTGCCTGCCGCGTGGTAGGCGCCGCACTCCATCTCCAGCAGGGCATCGCGACCCACTTCACCGGCAGCGTACTTCTGACGCACCTTCACCTTCTCGTCATTGCTGATGCCGCTCGCCATCGGGCCAGCAGGAACAAATGCAGTCGGCAGGTGAGCGTGGGAGAGGGCCCCCATGATCTGACCCGGAGCGATCTTGTCGCAGATACCGAGCAGCAGGGTGGCATCAAAGGTGTTGTGAGAGAGCGACAGCGCGGTCGCCTGGGCGATCAGGTCGCGGGAGAAGAGGGACATGTCCATCCCCGGCTGACCCTGAGTCACGCCGTCGCACATGGCGGGCACGCCGCCAGCAACCTGGGCGCTGTGGCCCAGCTCGGCCAGCACTGCCTTGATCTGATCCGGATAGCCCTGATAGGGCTGATGGGCGCTCAGCATGTCGTTGTAGGCGGTGACGATGCCGACGTTGGCGCGGGTCATATCGAGAATGCGACCCTTCTCGTCACTGCTGCAGGCGGCCACGGCGTGGGCCAGGTTGCCACAGGCCAGCGCGGCGCGGGTCTTGCCCTGCTCTGCCTGACGCTGGATGCGAGCCAGAAATGCCTGACGACGGGCGACACTGCGCTCGCGGATGCGGGCGGTGACGTCGGAAATTACCTGATGAATCATTGGGCTTGCTCCAATGCTGTGACGGCGCGGTCAACCACCTGTTCGAAGGTGCCGTCGATATCAATGTGGAATACACCAGCTTCGCCATCCGGGCGCTCCAGAGTATCGAACTGACTTTGTACCATGCTTTCACGCATGAAATGGCCCTTGCGGGCACGCATCCGCTCGAGGATCAGCGGCTGGCTGCCATCGAGGAAGATGAAGCTGACCGACTCGTTGCCTTCGCGGATCTGGTCGCGGTACTTCTTTTTGAGGGCGGAACAGACAATGATGCCGGTCTCGTTCTTCTGCTCGAGACTGTAGGCGGCGTCGCGGATCCGCTCCAGCCAGGGGGCACGATCCTCATCGTTGAGGGGGTTGCCGCCAGCCATCTTCTGGATGTTGGCCTTGGGGTGCAGGTCATCACCATCGATGAACTTGGCGCCCAGCGCTTCGGCCACTTTCAGACCCACGCTGGATTTGCCGCTACCACACACACCCATCACGATAATGCACTTACCCGCCATAATTTGACCTCTGTCCCACTTTTCAAAAAACCAGCTGTTGATGGGTTCTAATCTAACACGTTACCGGTAACATGTTACCGGTAACGATTGAAAATGTGAAGTCTGCCACAGACTGAGCAAACCCATAGTCACCTGGGCATATGATGTTGAGCCCTTGCCATAAATCTAAATAAATCATAAAGATATGGTTTGCCGACGGATCGGCAAGGTGTCACGACTGAACTTGGAAAAAGGAACGCATAACAATGTCTGACCTCTCCCTGATCATGACAGCCGCCGGCTCGATTGTGCTGCTGCTCTTCCTGGTGATGAAGGCTCGTCTGCACGCCGTCGTCTCCCTCATTCTGGTCTCCATGGTGGCGGGTCTCGCCGCTGGCATGAACCCGGCCGACATCGCCGCCACCATCCAGAAAGGGATGGGTGGCACCCTCGGTTTCGTCGCGGTGGTGGTGGCGCTGGGTGCCATGTTTGGCAAGGTGATGGAAGTGACCGGTGCCCTCGACCGGGTGGCTCACACCCTGCTCGGCAAGTTCGGCGTCAAGCGCGCCAACTGGGCCATGGCCCTGACCGGCTTTGTCTGCGCCCTGCCGCTCTTCTTTGACGTGGCCGTGGTGCTGCTGATCGGCGTCGCCTTCGCCATCGTCCGTCGTGGCGGCGGCAGCGTGGTGAAGATCGGTATCGCTCTGCTGGCCGGTATCGCCACTTGCCAAGCCTTCCTTATCCCGGCGCCGGGCCCGATCCTGGTGGCATCCCAACTGGGTGCCGACTTCGGCTACATGATCCTGTTCGGCCTGATCGCCGCCGTGCCGGCGCTGATCCTGGCGGGCCCGCTGTTCGGTGACTTCATCAGCAAGATCGTCGATGTGCCGCTGCCTGCCGATGCCCAGAACAGCGTCCACGATGACAGCAAATCCCTGCCCTCTTTCGGGCTGGCCATGGGTCTGATCGGTCTGCCGCTGCTGCTGATCGGCCTCAAGACCATTGTCGGTCGCTTCGTCGAGGCGGGCTCCACCCTGCACAACTGGCTGGAGTTCATCGGTCACCCCTTCACCGCCATCATGGTCGCCTGTCTGGCCGCCTTCTATCTGTTGGGTATTCGCCGCGGCATGTCCCGTGACGAGGTGATGAACGTCTGCAACAGCGCCATCCAGCCTGCTGGTGTCATCATCCTGGTGACCGGTGCCGGTGGCGTGTTCAAGCAGGTGCTGGTTGATTCCGGCGTAGGCGCCGCGCTGGGCAACATGCTGGCCGACTCCGGTCTGCCCATCGTCGCGCTGGCCTTCATTCTGGCCGCTGCGGTACGGGTGATTCAGGGTTCCGCCACCGTCGCCATGCTGACCGCCTGCGGTCTGGTGCTGCCGATGCTGGAGCCGCTAGGTCTGAACGGCGCCCAGCTGGCGGCCGTCACCATCGCCATCGGCGGCGGTGCCATCGTGCTCTCCCACGTCAACGACTCCGGTTTCTGGCTGGCGAACCGCTACCTCGGCCTGACCGAGAAGCAGACTCTGCAGACCTGGACCGTGATGGAGACCATCATCGGCACCACTGGCGGCGTGATGGCGATGATCATCTACAGCTTCCTCTGACAAGGGCAAAATGCTGACAAAAAGGCCTCACTCGTGAGGCCTTTTTCATCTTTCTGATGATTCTTGCTTTGGCCCAGAGGGCGAGATTGCTAGAATCGCCTATTCATCGCTCCGAGTGGAACGCTTAACCCCGTGATTTCAGGTTTATCTATGCATTCATCGGCCCATTATCGACAACTGCTGGCGCGCCTGCCCCAGATCGCCGTCGCAGCGGATCAGTTTGAAGTGCTCTACAGCGCCCAGGATTTCAAACGCCGCATTCTTGCGCTTATCGCCAGTGCCACCCGGCGCATCTATCTGGTCGCGCTCTATCTGCAGGATGACGAAGCAGGCCGGGAGATCCTCTCCGCCCTCTACGCTGCCAAGCAGCGCAATCCGGCCCTCGACATCAAGCTGTTCGTCGACTTCCACCGTGCCCAGCGCGGCCTGATCGGCAAGGGCAAGCAGGGCGGCAACCACCTGATGTATCAGGCCATGGCTGCCGAACACGAGCACCAGATCGAAATCTATGGCGTGCCGGTCAAGGGGCGCGAGCTGCTCGGCGTGCTCCACCTCAAGGGCTTCATCTTTGATGATGTGGTGCTCTACTCCGGTGCCAGCCTCAACGACATCTACCTGCACCAGCAGGATCGCTACCGCTTCGATCGCTATCACCAGATCACCAGCCCGGAGCTGGCCCGCAGCATGGTCAACTATGTGGATGACCTGTTCGTGAAGAGCGACGCGGTGCAGCGACTGGATCACAGCGATATCCCCAGCGCCAAGCAGCTGAAGGGGCCAATCCGCCGCTTCAAGCAGAACCTGCGCCAGAGCCAGTACCGCTTCAGCACCATGCCGGTCAACACTCAGGAGGTGGCCGTCACCCCCATGGTGGGTCTGGGCAAGCGCAACAATCAGCTCAACCTGATGATCCGCAATCTGGTGCGCGCCACCGAGCGGGAGATCTTCATCTGCACCCCTTACTTCAACCCGCCCAAGGAGTTGAGCAAGGATATCGAGGATCTGCTGCAGCGCGGTTGCAAAGTCACCATCGTAGTGGGCGACAAGACCGCCAACGACTTCTTCATTCCGCCGGAAGAGAAGTTCTCCACTATCGGTGGCCTGCCCTATCTCTACGAGACCAACCTGCGCAAGTTTGCCGAGCGCAACCAGCGCCACATCGACGACGGTCGCCTCAACCTGATGCTCTGGTGTTGCGAGCGCAACTCCTACCATCTCAAGGGGATCTTCGTGGATGACGAGTGGGCCCTGCTCACCGGCAACAACCTCAACCCCCGCGCCTGGGCGCTGGATCTGGAGAACGGCCTGCTGGTACACGATCGTCGCCACCTGCTGCGTCCCCAGTTCAATGCCGAGCGGGAGAACATCCTGACCAACACCAAGCGGATCAGCCACTTCGATCAGGTGGAGCAGATCCAGGACTACCCGGAACAGGTGCGCAAGCTGCTGGGACGGATCCACAGGGTCAAGGCCCACCTGCTGCTAAAACGCATCATCTGACCTTGGGCGCCATGCGCCCGCACCTTGCCTGTTGGCAACCACACAAAGGCCTCCCGTTTTCGGCAGGCCTTTGTTATATCCGCCGTTTCCCCCGCCTTGGCGGCCCAGCCAGCAGCAACTCGGCTTGCATCGGCCCCTCAACAACCCCTATCATCTGGACATATTTACAGTGTTTTCGGGCATCTAATTGATGAAATTGGATAAAATTCCTCTCGATAGCCTCAAGGGTGTCGGCAGCAAGATGCTGGAGAAGCTCGAGCGGCTGGGACTGGCCACGGTACAGGATCTGCTGTTCCACCTTCCCCTGCGCTACGAGGACCGCACCCAGGTGTGGCCCATCGGCGATCTGCCGCCCGGGCTGCATGGCGCCGTCGAGGGCGAAATCCAGGACACTCAGCTGGTGATGGGGCGCCGCCGCATGATGGTCTGTCGCATCAGCGATGGCACCGGCACCCTCACCCTGCGCTTCTTCAACTTCACCGCCGCCCAGAAAAACAGTCTGGCGGCGGGTCGCCTGATCCGCTGCTTTGGCGAGGTGCGCCCCGGCAAGTACGGACTGGAGATGGCACACCCCGAGTACAAGCTGCTCGGCGAAGAGCAAGCCGGCCAGACCGAAGAAGCGCTCACCCCCGTCTACCCGACTACCGAAGGACTGCGCCAGCTCACCCTGCGCAACCTCACCGATCAGGCACTGGCCCAGCTCGATCTCTATGGCGTGGAGGAGCTGCTGCCCGCCGGACTCTATCCCCATCAGATTGAACTGGCCGCCGCCCTGAAGCTGCTGCATCGCCCGCCCCCCTCGGTAGCGCTGCCGCTGCTGGAAAGCGGCCAGCATCCGGCCCAACAGCGGCTGGTACTGGAGGAGCTGCTGGCGCACAACCTCTCGGTACTCAAGGTGCGTGCTCAGGCACAAACCCAGCTGGCTCGCGCTCTCAAACCGGCGCCCGAGCTGGTTGAACAACTGCTCGGTGCTCTGCCGTTCAAACCCACCGGCGCCCAGAGCAGGGTAGTAGCGGAGATAAGTAAGGATCTGCAACAGAGTCACCCCATGATGCGGCTGGTGCAGGGTGACGTAGGTTCCGGCAAGACCCTGGTCGCGGCACTGGCAGCCCTGCAGGCTATCGGCAATGGCTGTCAGGTGGGCTTGATGGCGCCGACCGAGCTGCTGGCGGAACAGCACGCTATCAACTTCGCCAAGTGGCTGGAGCCGCTCGGCATTGGAGTCGGCTGGCTGGCGGGCAAACAGAAAGGCAAGGCGCGGGAAGAGGCGCTGGCTGCCATCGCCGATGGCGGCGTCAAGATGGTGGTGGGCACCCACGCCATCTTTCAGGAGCAGGTGGTGTTCCAGCGTCTGGCGCTGGTCATCATCGATGAACAGCACAGATTCGGGGTGCATCAGCGCCTCGCCCTGCGCGAGAAAGGGGAGCGGGAAGGGGTACATCCCCATCAGCTCATCATGACCGCCACCCCCATCCCCCGCACCCTGGCGATGACCGCCTATGCCGACCTCGACACCTCGGTCATCGACGAACTGCCACCGGGCCGAACCCCCATCACCACGGTAGCGATGCCCGACAGCCGTCGCGGCGATGTAATCGAGCGGGTCAAGCTCGCCTGCACCGAGGGCAAGCAGGCCTACTGGGTCTGCACCCTGATCGAGGAGTCGGAGGTACTGGAGTGCCAGGCAGCCGAGGATACCGCCGCCGAGCTGCAAAACCTGCTGCCCGGCCTGCATATCGGGCTGGTGCACGGCCGGATGCGGCCGGTGGAGAAACAGCGGGTGATGGAGGAGTTCAAGGCGGGCATACTGCAACTGCTGGTCGCTACCACCGTCATCGAGGTGGGGGTGGATGTGCCCAACGCCAGCCTGATGATTATCGAGAACCCGGAGCGACTGGGGCTGGCGCAGTTGCACCAGCTGCGCGGCCGGGTTGGCCGGGGTGCGGTAGCCTCGCACTGCGTGCTGCTCTATCATGCCCCCTTGTCCAAAACGGCCCAGAGCCGGCTCGGGGTGCTGCGTGAGACCAACGATGGCTTCCTCATCGCCCAGCGGGATCTGGAACTGCGCGGCCCGGGGGAACTGCTCGGCACCCGCCAGACCGGTCTGGCCGATCTCAAGATCGCCGATCTGGTGCGGGATCAGCCGCTTATTCCGCAGGTACAGAAGATGGCGCGCTTCCTCATGGATAGGCATCCGAGTCATGTCGAACCCTTGATACGGCGCTGGCTTGGCTTACGGGATCACTATTCCAATGCATGACCTGCGGAATCACGCTGCCAACACCTGATCACTCAACCAATACAGGAGGAAAGCACTTATGAATTCCTGGCTACGCGGCCTGCTCTACACCTTCGCCTTCCTGCTGCTGTTTGTCTGGGTTGCCCTCGGCCTGTTCGACGCCGAGCGCGCCAAAGGCCCCATCGCCAGCTGGATCAGCCAGCAGACCGGTGTGCCGGTCACCATAGGGCGACTGGTGTTCAACCCGCTGCACCCCTACACCCTGCTGGCTGAGCAGGTGCGTTACGGCGATGCGGTCTCCCTCGACAAGATCTATCTGGAGATCGAGAGCATCGACTGGCTGAGCCGCGACGTGCGCATCGCCCATCTCGATCTCATTCGTCCCGCCATCAAGCTGCCGCTGCCCAACCAGCTACCGAGCCTGCCGGTGCATTCCCTCACCATCAGTGACAGCACCATAGACCGGCTCAGTCTGGAGAGCCCCGAGCTGACCCTGCGCGGCCTCAATGCCACCGTAAGCGACTGGGAGCTGATCGATCCGAAACGGCAGCCACAGGCCAACCTGAGCCTCAATATCGGCCAGCTGGAGACCCCGCAATTCACCTTCGCCCGTCTCAACCTGCAAGGACGGCTGGAAGGGGAAGTGCTGCGCACCGACAAGCTGGTGACCAACCTGTTTGACGGTCTGCTGGAGACCGGCATGGTGTTGGACTGGCCCGCCCGCACCCTGCAACTGCACGATCTCAAGGCCCGCGGCATGCGGGTTGAGCTGGGTGATCTGGCACAACAAGGCTTCCCGCAGCGCTTCCCGTTGCAAAGCGTGTCGCTGGATCGCGGTCAGCTGGACGGCGTCAGCCTCAACGACATCAATCAGGAGCTCTCCTTCAACAACTTCAGCGGCCAGCTCACCGCCTTCAACTGGCAGGCGGGCAACCAGCCCACCGGCTATCTGAGCGGCACCCTGGGCGACATGGGGCGCGGCCTGTTCCAGCTGGAGGAGATCAAGGGCAAGCTCGCCTTCTCGCCCCAGCAGATCGACGGCGAACTGCAGGGCAAGGCCTATGAAGGGGAGTTCAATGTCGAGCTCTCCCTCGATAGCCAGCAGCAGAAGCTGACCCTGAAAGACGTGGCGCTGAGCGGCATGGATATCAGCCTGCCGCAGGGTTGGTGGCAGGATTGGCAGAGCTGGCGCCCGCAGCAGGTCGATATCCGCAAGCTGGCGTTCGACAAGCTCAAGGTGCTCTCCTTCGACGATACCCTGCCCCTGTCACTGACCGGCTGGCAGCTCTATCTGAGCGATCTCGCCCTGCGCGATAACCAACCCGGTCCGCTGCTCGGCCGTGCCCGTATCGAGAGCAAGTGGTTCGAGCTGGTGTGGGATGGCCTCAGCGCCCGCAACGGCGAGCTGGATGGTGAATTGACCCCCAGCTCCTGGCAACTGGGCAAACTCACCAGCTCGCTGCCGGATGAGGGCACTCTCAGCCTGAGTGGCCAGTGGGGCCGCGAACCGGGCCAGAGCAGCCGCCTCCAACTGCAGGCGACCAAGCTGGATCTGCAGCAATGGGGCAAGATATTCCACTCCCCTGTCTCGTTCGCTGGCAAGGCGGACGTGAGCGCCGATCTGCAAGCCGAACACGGCAAAACGGCGGGCGAGTGGCGCCAGACCCTGCAAGGCAGCTTTGCCCTCGATGCCGACGAGCCGTTCTGGGACAAGGTGAAGATAGACCCGCTGCTGGATGAGTGGTTCAAGGGCGCGACCCCGCCCACCCTGACGCCGGATCAGCTGTGGCAGGCGATGCAGGAGGGTGACACCCCCTTCTACCGCATCAAGCTGCAGGGCAAGATCGACAAGGGGCAACTGCAGATCGAGCAGGCTGGCGCCTCCACCATCACCCATCTACTGGCGCTGCAAGGGGGGATCGATCTGGTCAACGAACAGTGGCAGCTCGATCTGGGGATCCTCAACGGCAACCGCTGCGCCGAGCTGCTCGGCCAGTGGCGCGGGCCGCTGACGGCCCCCACGCTGGCCTGGAGCTTCCCGCAGCAGCAGGACGCCTGCGGCTGGGAGGTGGGAGTACGCTATCCGCCGCAAGGCAACAGCGCCCCGCTCTGGCGACCGGCTCCCGCGCCGCAAGCCCAAAACCAGGCCCAAGTGCAGACCCACGCCGGGCAGACAAGCACAAGCCAGCAAGGGTAAAAACAGACAAGGCCTCATGATGAGGCCTTGTTGTTTGATGGGGAAACGGCGCGGTTACTGGCCCGGACGGCGGGGCGGCTGCACCACGTAGTGGCCGCAGAACTCCGCCGCCAGCTTGCTGCCGCTGAACAGCTGGATCTTGAGGCTGAAGGTGGCAGGCTCGCCCCGTTTGAGCGGCTGCAGCACGGCGGGCATACCCTCGCGGGCCACTCGCGCCTCCGGCTCCTCATCAACAGGGCCATGATATTTGATGGTGCTCTCGGCCAGCACCGGCTCGCCCACCAGCCCCTCCTCTTTAAGCTGCAGCCAGATCAGCCCCCAGCCCGCCAGCACGCACTGGCTGTAGACACTGCCGGCAAACATGCTGCCATGCACGTTGAAGTTGGCCGCCAGATTGGCCTTGAGGTGGAAGGTCTGGCCGTCGTAGTGGCTGATGTGCATCCCCATCTTCTCGCTGATGGGCACCCCGCGCGACCAGCGGGTGGTGAGATCCTGACACCACTCCGGGCGGTACTGGATTGTCTGCAACGGGCTCAGGGATTTGATCATCTGGCGATGGGGAATGCGACCAAAAGAGACCGGGCCGCCCCCCACTTCGAGAAAACCGCACTTGCGATAGAACTCCACCGCCTCCTGACGGGCGTTCATTACCAGCCGTTTCACCTTCTCGCTGCGGGCCAGTTGCTCGAGATCCTCCACCATTCGGGCGCCCAGCCCTTGACCGCGATATTCGGGACGCAGCGCCATAAAGCGGATCTGCGCCTCGTCACCGCCGATAAAGAGGCGGCCCACCGCGATGGGAGTGCCATCGGGTGCCAGCATCAGCCGGTGAATGGCGACGGTGTCGTACTCGTCCCGCTCGGAACCGACGGGCAGATTGAAGGGCTTACGCAGAAGTTCCCAGCGCAACTGGTAGTAGGCATCCAGCTCGGCGACTGTCTGAGGGGTGACTACCCGGTACATAGTTTCATCCTTGAGTTACACTGGTCGGAAACCATCTTGCCGTGCAAATTCATGGACTTCAATCTGCAAGCGTACCAAGCCGATCACTTGTTGCACCTCAGCGTCAAACCCCAGCGCCGCCTCACGGTACAGGAAAATGACCAGCACCGCTGGCTGGAGATAGACGGCGTGGTGCAATCCGCCATGTTGCTCGCCGACCCCGCCGCCCTCTGTCTGCCCCATCAACGGGTCATCGCCTGCCTGCTGCCGGAGCAGGCCACCCGGATCCTAGAACTGGGTCTGGGTGGCGGCGATCTCACTCGCCATCTCTGCCAACGCTGGCCCGATGCTCGCCACGAGTGCGTCGACCTCGACGAAGAGGTGCTGACCGTTTATCAGCAGTTTTTCCAGCATCAGGAGAGCGATGAACGCGCCGCTCCGGCACTCCATCAGGCCGATGCCCTCGCCTTTCTGGAGCAGAGTGAGCAGCAGTACGACCTCATCCTGCTCGATCTCTTCAGTCAGGATGGCAACCCGCTGCTGCTGTTTCAGGAGCGGCTCTACCGAGCGCTGGCTCCCCGCCTCAGCGGCACCCTGGTGATCAACCTGCTGCCGCGCACCGCGCTTGAGCTAACCCACGCCCTGACACTGATAGAACAGTGGATTGGCCCGGCCACCCCCTATCCGGTCGCTGGGCTCATCAACGTGATCGTCCACGTCATACCGCGGGATCAGGCATCCTCAGACCTGTAGCCAGAAGGTAACCGGGCCGTCGTTGACCAGCGCCACCTTCATGTCGGCGGCAAAACGCCCGGTTGCGGTCGGGATGCCGCTGGCAGCAGCCTTGACCACGAAGTAGTCATAGAGCCGCTCGGCCTCGCTCGGGTGGGCACCGCAGGAGAAGCTCGGGCGCATCCCGCTCTTGGTATCGGCCGCCAGGGTAAACTGGGAGACCACCAGCAGGCTGCCGCCGATCTGGCCGACATTGAGGTTCATCTTGCCGTTCTCGTCACTGAAGACCCGATAGCCGCTCACCTTGTGCAGCAGTTTGTCGGCCTTGGCCTCATCATCCCCCTGCTCCACCCCGAGCAGTACCAGCAGCCCCTGACCGATGGCGCCGGTCACCTCCCCCTCGACAGTCACGCTGGCCTCGCTGACCCGCTGAATCAATGCAATCACATCCCTCTCCTCTCAAAACAGAACGACCACCCCCTCGCAGGGGCGGTCGTCGATGCTACCAATAAACCGGTGGCCAAGGCGATGGCTTAGCCAAGCTCCTCACTCGCCGGTTTCTCGTATTCGCCGAGGCAGGCCGTGGTTTCAGCCCCCAGCAGCACCACCAGCCAGCTGAGATAGACCCAGACAAACAGGATCGGGATGGTGGCCAGCGCGCCGTAGATGGCCTGATAGGAGGGGAAGTTGGTGATGTAGATGGCAAAGCCGCGCTTGGCCAGCTCGAACAGGGTCGCAGCTACCAGCGCACCGATAAAGGCGTGGATCAGCCGCACCTTGCAGTTCGGCACCACGGTATAGACCAGCAGGAAGGTGAGCACCGAGAAGAGGAACGGCAAACCGCGCAACAGCAGATAACCGATACCGAACAGGCTCTCGGCGCCAAACAGCCGCAGCGAGAAGATATAGGAGGAGATGGCGATACTGGCCCCGATAAGCACAGGCCCCAGGGTCAGGATCATCCAGTACATGGCAAAGGCCTGCGCCAGCGGGCGGCCCTGGGTCGAACGCCAGATGTAGTTGAGGTTCTTGTCGATGGCGGAGATCAGCATCAGCGCCACCACCACCAGCGCCCCGATCCCCACAGCCGTGGTGTTGGTGGCATTGGCGACGAAGCCGTCGATGTACTCCTTGAGCATGTCGCCCGCGGTCGGCACAAAGTTGTGGTAGACGAACTGCTCCATCGCCTGCTTGAGGCTCTGGAACACCGGGAAGGCGGACATCATGCCAAAGACCACGGCGATCATCGGCACCAGTGAAAGCAGGGTGACATAGGCCAGATAACCGGCGGTAACCGTCAATCTGTCCTGCTGGAAACGGCCCCAGACAAACTGGGCAAAGTGGCGGCCATCATGGCGCAAGAAGGAGAGGGCGTGGGCCAAACGGCCGCTGACAGGCTGCTGCATCTTGATTCTCGTTAGCGTCATAGTGGCAATATTGTGTCAGAGGAGAGCGCTGTTTGACCACCTTTGAACCCGATTTGCCTCCATCTGCCCCAACCTGTCGCCCGGATGGCGTCTCTGGCTGTCGCCAGAAGCAGAGATAAAAACGGCCCCGATAAAGGGGCCGTTTGCAACGCCGGATTACAGCATGTAGTCCGCAGGCAGCTCGATGCGGGCGACGCCAGAGGCCACCGCCGCCAGCGCCACGGCGCGGGCGACGCGCGGCAGCAGACGGGCATCCATCGGCTTGGGAATAACGTAATCCTTGCCGAAGGCGAGCTCGCTGACCCCGGCGGCGGTCAGCACCTCGGCTGGCACCGGCTCCTTGGCCAGTGCGCGGATCGCCTCGACCGCGGCAATCTTCATGGCATCGTTGATGCGGCTGGCACGGGCATCGAGGGCACCGCGGAAGATGAAGGGGAAACAGAGCACGTTGTTGATCTGGTTCGGGTAGTCGGAGCGGCCAGTGCCCATGATGAGGTCGCTGCGTACGGCGTGGGCCAGCGCAGGCTTGATCTCCGGATCCGGGTTGGAGCAGGCGAAGATCACCGGATTGGGCGCCATCAGGGCGACCGCTTCGGCGGGCAGCACATCGGGGCCGGAGACGCCAACAAACACATCCGCCCCTTCGATGACATCCATCAGGGTGCGCAGCGGGGTCTCGTTGGCGAAACGCTGCTTGTACTTGTTAAGATCAGTGCGGCCGGTGTGAATCACCCCCTGACGATCCAGCATGAAGATGTTGTGCGCCCTGGCGCCACACTTGATCAGCAGATCCATGCAGGCGGTCGCGGCAGCCCCCGCCCCCATGCAGACGATGCGGCTGTCACTGATCTGCTTGCCCTGCACTTCCAGCGCGTTGAGCAGACCGGCGGCGGTGACGATGGCGGTACCATGCTGATCATCGTGGAACACCGGAATGTCGCAGCGCGCGATCAGCGCCTCTTCAATCTCGAAACACTCCGGCGCCTTGATATCTTCCAGATTGATGCCACCGAAGGTATCGGCGATAGCCGCCACCGTGTCGATAAACTGCTGGCTGGTCTCGTGCTTCACCTCGATGTCGATGGCGTCGATGCCGGCGAAGCGCTTGAACAGCAGGGCCTTGCCCTCCATCACCGGCTTGGAGGCCAGCGGCCCCAGATTGCCCAGACCCAGAATGGCGGTGCCGTTGGAGATGACGGCCACCAGATTGCCCTTGCCGGTATAGCGGTAGGCATCGGCCGGGTTGGCGGCGATCTCGCGCACCGGCTCGGCAACACCCGGGCTGTAGGCCAGCGCCAGGTCGCGGGCGGTTTCGGCGGGTTTGGTCAGGGCGATGGCAATTTTGCCCGGTACGGGCTGGGCGTGGTAATCGAGTGCTTCTTGACGCAGATCGGACATGGGGGACCCCGATGTGGTTGGTGCAAATGAGGTGCCGACAGGGGGCACACAGAAGGGCGGGGATCATAAAAGAAAGCGGCGGGCATGCCCAGCAGATCATGCTGCCATCAGCCAGATCAGACCAGTTATTTCAGCACCTTACCCCACCCACACCTACCACTTTAGTTATAGATCCTGCTGTGTGGGGTAAAAATGGCGCAAAAAGGGCGGCAAGTTGGCCTTGCCGCCCTTTCTGTCAGTGCTGTAGACCTGACTCAGTTGCCCAGATAGACCGGCAGCAAATTCGCCATCGACAGGAAGTGGAACAGCGCGGTCGCCAATCCGAACAGGATCAGCAGCCAGGCCATCAGCTTGCCGCCGGGGGTGACGAAGTGGGGTGTCACTTCGCCCCGCTCGGCCCGCGCCCGGGTACGCAGCACCAGCAGTGCCGGGATGATGCAGGTCCAGATGGTGGCGGCGGCACCGGCATAGCCGATGGCCAGCAGGAAGCCAAACGGGAAGAGCAGGGAGAGCACCAGCGGCGGCAGGAAGGTGACCGCCCAGGTCTTGCTGCGACCGGCGCGGCTGTTGTCGAACTTGAACAGATCAGCCAGATAGTCGAACACCCCGAGCCCCACTCCGATAAAGGAGGAGAGGATCGCCGCCATGGAGAAGCCGTTGATGGCGCTGGCCACCTTCTCCGATTCGATCACCCCTGAAAGCGCGGAGAGCAGCACACTCACGTCACCCCCCTTGGCAATCACGGGAGCAAAATCCTGACGGGGCAGGTTGCCGAAGATCCCCAACAGCCAGAGCACGTAGAGCGCCAGCGCGATCAGGGTTCCCCCCAGAATGGCCCATCTGGCCTGCTGCTCGTTCTGGTAGTAGGCACGGAGGGAGGCCACCGAGTGGTGATAGCCGAACGAGGTGAGCGCCACCGGCAGCATCGCCATGGCATAGGGGGCGTAGCGACTCTCGCTGCCCGCCAGATCGAGCAGGGTCGGCAGCTTGATACTGCCGAGCAGCCCGGCCACACCGAGGGCGAAACTGAGGATCATGAAGGCGATCAGCACCACAGAGATGCGGTCAACGGCGCGAGTCGAGTGCCACACCACCGCAGAGAAGAGCGCCACAAACAGCACGGATGCAAGCTTGCTATCGATCCCCAGTATCCCCTGCAGGATGGCACCGGAGGAGGTGATATAGGCGTAGAGCAGAATGCCGCCAACAAAGTAGACCGAGAGGTTGTTGAGGAGATTGAGCTTCTCCCCCAGCAGCTCGCGAGTCACGGTATTGAAGGAGACCCGCATGTCGTGGTGCTGGAAGGATTCCAGCAGCATCCAGCCGGAGAGGGTCATCATCACCATGGTGACGGTCAGCGCCAGCACCGACCAGAGGGTCCAGGCCCCTGCCCCCGAACTCGGCAGACCGAGCATGCCGGCTCCCACGCAGACGCTGGCAATGATGCAGGCGCCCCCCAAAATTGACGGTTTTTTCTTCATAATCCCTTCTTTTTCTGACTGATTATCTATCCGCGGTAAACAAGACCGCGGCATGATGCCAGCCTTTGCCATAAGACGCCTACCACTATCTGTCATAACCGGGCATGGCCGCCGCATAAAAAATGCCCCGAACGGGGCACTCTATCAGCGGGAATGATGTGAAGAGGGTTAATCCATCACCGGGATACCGGCCTTCGCCTCGGCCTGACGGGCGATGGCTTCGGTCATCCCCTGAAAGATAAAGAGGTGGAACGGCAGCATGGCGAGCCAGTAGGCCAGCCCCCAGGCGCCCTGCGGATGCCAGTGAGCGGTGACCCGGATGCGGGTCAGGCCAGACTCCTCCGGCAGGATGTTGAACTCCAGCCGCCCGACGCCCGGGGCCTTCATGTTGAACAACAGATCGAGCCTGCGCCCCTCATCCACCCCGAGGATCTGCCAGGAGTCGAGCATGTCACCCTTCACGAAGCGATCCGGATTGGTGCGGCCACGGGTGCGGGCCGGACCGCCGATCAGGTGATCCATCCATTCGCGCACCACCCACAGCTCGTTCATGTAGAAGTAGCGCTGCTCACCCCCCAGTTGCTGCAACACCTGCCACACCACCTCGGGAGAGGCGAGGCAGATGGCCTCGCCGCTGGCGGTACGGTCGTAGAAGCCATATTCGGGATGGCGCCAGCGCAGGCCGAGCGGCGTCTCCTGCCCCTGCTGTTCGGCACCCAGCTTCTGCTCCAGCGCCAGACTCTCCGCCAGCGCCTCATCGAAGCTGAGCAGGGTCTGCGGCAGCAGGGTGCGCAGCGGGCCGTCATCGGCCGGAATGTCGTGCTTGAGGCCACCCACCAGCGCCTTGGCCACCGGCTGCGGCACCGAGGTAACAAACTGCAGCCACCAGGCGGAGAGACGCGGACTCAGAAACGGGATGGGAATGATGGGGCAGCGCTTGCCGATATGGGCGGCGAACTTCTGCAACTGCTGCTGATAGCTGAGCAGCTCGGGGCCGACCGCATTGAAAATGCGGCCATCCACCTCGTCGGCCTCTACCAGCCCGCCCAGATAGTGCAGCAGGTTGGACAGCGCAATGGGCGGCGTGCGCGAGCGCACCCATTTGGGCGTCACCATCAGCGGCAGGTTGAACACCAGATCCCGCATCACCTCAAACGCCGCTGACCCGGGCCCGACAATGATGCCGGCACGCAGCTCCACCGTTGGAACGCCGGAGTCACGAAACAGCTCGCCACAGTGGCGGCGGGAGTTGAGATGGCGGCTGTTGCACTGTTCAGGCTGGATCGCCCCGAGATAGATGATGCGGCGCACCCCGGCGGCGCGGGCAGCGGCGGCAAAATTCTTTACCCCCTGCTGCTCCAGCCGGTGAAAATCGGCCCCTGCCCCCATGGCATGCACCAGATAGAAGACGGTATCGATGCCCGCCAGCGCAGGCAGCAAGGTGATCGGCTTGAGGCTATCGGCGAGTCGAAACTCGACTCCCTCAGGCAAGCGGCAGGGACGGCGAGCCCCGGCAATCACCCTGTAGCCCAGGGTTTGCAGGTGAGGCACCAGATAGGAGCCTATATAGCCCGCCGCCCCCATCACCAGACAATTTCTCATCCTCTCTCCCCTTCCCTTATCGTCCCGGCTACCGGGCTGGCAACCTGAATGCCCATCATCCAGCCTCACCGTCACTTTGCAACATGGAACTAACAATTCTGCCTGTTAGTCCGATTTGGTGTTAATCCCGGTTCATTTGTTGGTCGATAACTGACCAGATGTATAGCGCCGAGGGCGAAGATATGCGCATCGATCACTATGACCTCCAGGGGGAGGTGCAATACCGGCAGCAACAGGCGCAGGCCCGCAAGGTGCGCAGACTGGGGCCAGTCGCGCCGCAGGCCAATAGTACCAACGGAACTGCCGCCACACCGCCATCTGGCGAGCAGCGAACCACCCTGATGCAAGCCAGTGCCCTGACGCTGCAAGCCAGCAGCCGGAGCAATACCCAGACTCCCCCGCAGACGACAGCCGCACCAGCCAAAGCGGAGGGGAGTAAAAATCAGGAGGAGAACGGCGTTCCCAACGACGGGCTCGACAACCACCAGCGGCTTATCAAGCTGATGATCGAGGCGATGCTGGACCACGAAATCGAGCTGCCGGATCCGATCAAACCGACCGACCAGAGCGCGGAGGGGGTGAACTCCCCGACGGGCGACAGCAGTCAACCCGCCGCCGAGCCGGATCAACTGGTGGAAGTAACCGACAGCCTGCTGCAAAAGGAGCAGCTCAACGTAGTCGCCTCGGCCAGCATAGAGACTCAGGATGGCCAGAGCCTGCAACTTGATCTGGGTTTTGTGCTGGACTGGCGCCAGCTCGATATCAGCAAGCGCCGCACTACCCTCAATGCCCTCAAGGATCCGCTGGTGCTCAGTCTGGATGGAAAAATCGCCGACCTGACCGACGCCCGGGTCAAGTTCGACATCGATCAGGATGGCAAAGATGACAGCCTGCCGGGCCTGCGCGAAGGGAGCGGCTTCGTGGCGCTGGATCGCAACGGCAACGGCACCATAGATGACGGTGGCGAGCTGTTCGGGGCCCGCTCCGGCAATGGCTTCGGCGAGCTGGCGACCCTGGATGAGGATGGCAACGGGGTGCTGGACGAGCGGGACAGCCAGTTCTCGGCGCTGCAATTCTGGCAGCCGGAGCAATCCCCCATCGCTCTGGTGGAGCTGGGGATCGGCGCCATACTGCTCCATCCCCTCGACACCCCCTTCAACCATCTGGGGGAAAGCGGCAATCAGGGGGTACTGCGCCAGTCCGGTCTCTATGTGACCGAACAGGGCAAGGGTGGCTGGGTGCAGCAGATCGATCTGCGGGTCTGAACCCAGCACCCGCATGGCAAACCCGGTCGCTGACGAAGCCGTCAGCGACCAGAACCTGACTCAATTCAGCTCGGTGGGGTCGATGTCGAGGCTCCAGCGTACCCGCTTGGTCTCGGACCACCCTTCCAGCTCCTTCACCGCCCAATCGAGCAGCTGGGCCAGTGGAGCCCGGTTCGCCCCCTGCACCAGCAACTGCATGCGGAACTTGCCCGCCTTGCGCTCCATAAAGCCGCTGATGGGCCCGAGCACCTGAACGTGGGGATAGCGGGCGCTGCGCAGGGTATCGGCGAGGCGGCTGAGGAACAGCTGCACCTCGTCACGGCCGTTGGCCTCGGCCCGAAACAGTCCCTGATAGCTGAAGGGCGGCAGCCCCAGCAGGCGGCGCTCTTTCAGCGCCGTGTCGGCGAAGTGGCCATAGCCGTTCTGGGTCAGATCCTGCAGCAGGGCGTGCTCGGGATGATGGCTCTGCAACACCACCAGCCCGGGCTTGCTGGCGCGACCGGCACGACCCGCCACCTGGGTGTAGAGCTGGGCCAGCTTCTCGGCGGCGCGAAAATCGGCACTGAACAGGGCACCATCCACATCCAGCAGACCCACTAGCGTCACATCCGGGAAGTGGTGGCCCTTGGCCAGCATCTGGGTGCCGATCAGGATCTTGTACTTGCCCGCCTTGATGTCGCCGAGATGGGTCTCCAGCTCCCCCTTGCGGCGGGTGTTGTCCCGATCGATGCGTACTACCGGATATTGCGGGAAAACCGTGGTGAGCAGCTGCTCCAGCTGCTCGGTGCCCACCCCGGAGCCAATCAGCTCGTTGCTGCCACACTCGGGGCAGTGGTGGGGCAGCGGGCGCACGCTGTCGCAGTGGTGGCAGTGCAGCCGTCGCCCGGCCTGATGCCAGGTGTACCAGGCATCACAGCGCTCACAGGCGGCGCTCCAGCCACACTGGTGGCAGATCAGAGCCGGGGCATAGCCACGGCGGTTGAGAAACAGCATCACCTGATTGCCCGCCGCCAGATGCTCCGCCATCAGCTGCTCCAGCTGAGGGGAGAGCCCGGCCTGCAACCGCACGTTCTTGATATCCAGGATCACCTGACGGGCTGTCTGGGCGTTACCGGCACGACGAGTCAGGGTGAGGTGGTGATACTTGCCAGTGCGAGCGTTGTGCAATGTCTCCAGGGACGGTGTAGCCGAGCCAAGCAGAATCGGAATACCGGCACGATGAGCCCGCATCACCGCCAGATCCCGCGCGTGGTAGCGAAAACCGTCCTGCTGCTTGAAGGAGCCGTCGTGCTCCTCATCGATGATGATGATGCCGAGGTTGTGAAACGGGGTGAACACCGCAGAGCGAGTGCCGATCAGGATGGCTGCGCCGCCGTCGCGGCAGGCGAGCCAGGCATCGAGCCGCTCCCTGTCGTTCATGGCGGAGTTCATCGCTACCACCGGCACGTTGAAGCGGCGCCGGAAGCGGTTGATGGTCTGCGGGGTGAGACCGATCTCCGGCACCATCACCAGCGCCTGCTTGCCCCCCTTGAGCAAGGGCTCGAGGATGCTTAAATACACCTCGGTCTTGCCGGAACCGGTGATGCCATCGAGAAGGAAGGCACCGAACTTGTCGCTCTGGCTGGTAACGGCAGAGACGGCCAATGCCTGTTCACCGTTGAGGCGCAGCCCCTCCCCCGGCTCAAAGCGGGCAGCCCAATCGCCATCGTGGCTCGGCTCCAGCGAGCGCTTCTCCAGCAAGCCTTTCTTCTCCAGCGCGGTGAGAGCGGCGCTCTGGATCTCCTCCTGCTTGAGGGCGGAGGGGGTCTGCGGCCCCTTGCGCAGCAAGGCGAGCGCTTGCTGCTGCTTGGCCGCCCGCTTGAGCTCGTTAAGGTCGATGGCCATGCCAGCCTCGGTAGCAAACCAGAACTCCAGCTCACGATAGGCGGCAGGCTCCCCCTTGCGCACCAACACCGGCAGGGCGTGGGGCAGCACTTCCCCCAGCGGATGCTGGTAGTAGCTGGCGCTCCAGTTCATCAGCGCCAAAATATCCGGCCCCAGCACCGGAGCCGTGTCCAATACCCGTTTGATGGGCTTGAGCTTGTTGCGGGGCACCTGGCTGTCGGCCGGATGCTCCACCACCAGCCCGACCAGGGTCTGGGGACCGAAAGGGATCTCGACCCGGCAACCGGGGGCAGGTAACGGCAGGGGAGAGAGATAGTCGAAGTGACGGCGTAACGGTACCGGGACAGCGACACGAACCAGATCCAGCGTTTGGGAAGAATTCACCAGGGGTTGCCTATTTTTTCTGCGAAGCCACTTGCCTGATCTCAGGCATTTCCTATATTATTCGCAGCCTTTGAAACTGTGTTCAACAATCGTGTGGTGTCCGACAAGAGATCGGATGGCGACACGGCCTATTAATTGAGGTTGTCCATGAAAGCTGGTATCCATCCTGACTACGTAGCCATCACCGCCAAGTGCTCTTGCGGTAACGTCATCAACACTTTCTCTACCATCGGTAAAGATCTGAACCTGGACGTGTGCTCCGAGTGCCACCCGTTCTACACCGGCAAGCAGAAAGAAGTTTCTAGCGGCGGCCGCGTAGACAAGTTCAACAAGCGTTTCGGTGCGATGACCACCAAGAAGTAATTTTACTTCTGAAGAATTCTGAAAAAGGCGCCCAATGGGCGCCTTTTTTACGATCCCTGTTTTTCATCATTCATGTTCCCGCAGCCAGACGCACTCTCCCCTACTGGCCAAATCCTTTGGAACGACGCAAATAGACATACCCCTCACCCGGGCTGCCCCAGCGCGGACTCCCTGCGTTGTCATAGGCGCGATCCAGCAATCTGACACTGTCGGGACCAATCCAGATATGCTGCACCAGCGTAGTGGCACCACCAAAATCGGTGGAGCAATGGCCCACCCGGGTGTGACCGGCATATTCGCCGGAGGGAGTGCGTGTCAGCCAGATCTCGCAACCGTGGCGCAAGGAGAGCTGCTGCGGGGTCAGACTGTCGAGCAGGGCGGGATCATGCCAGGCACCGGCAAAATCGGTGGCTCGGGGCATAGTCAGCTCTGCCATCAGGATCCGCCCGTCAGGGGCGGGTGAGAAGCGATAAATACGCTGGCGAAAGGGGCGGATGGAGCGCATGCTCAGATACTGCTCGGCATAGACCCAGCGATAGCCCTGATAGCCAGGCCAGATCTCCATCAGGCGCAGCTCGGCACTGGTAAAGCGACTGTCGTAACTGGCCTGCTCCCGGCTCGTAAAGGCCCCGTTGAACCAGCTGAGTAGCGGCTCCATACCGGGCTTGAGTGGGGTAGCCTGAGGCGCCGAACCTGCCAACACCAGGCAGGAGCAGAGCAGCCCGAATACGGCCACCAGCAACTTTGCCATCGAATCCTTCCGAATCATCATAGTGGCGGCGATTATATGAGCGAATTACCCCAATAACAGCCATTACGATCAAATCATTGCCACTCTGGTGCAAAAACCTCACAAGGATGCCAGTCCGCTCACTAAACCCGATATTTTGCTACCGCCTTGTTGAGCAGTTGGGCCTGCTCGTTGAGGCCCTCGCTGGATCTCGCATTTTCCTCCGCCATGATGCTCGACTCCTGGGCGATGTCGCGGATGTTGTTGACGTTGCGGTTCACCTCGTTGGCCACCAGACTCTGTTGCTCGATGGCTGCCGCAATCTGGGTGCTCATGTCCATGATGTGGGTAACATCCTGAGTGATCTGCCCCAGCAACTCCCCTGCGGTACTGGCCTGATCCGAGCTGCGGTTGCCCTGCTCGCGGCAGGTTGCCATCACCTCGACGATGCTGCCGGTCTGTTTCTGCAGCGAGCTGATGATGCCGGCAATCTCCTGGGTCGATTTCTGGGTACGGATGGCCAGATTGCGCACCTCATCGGCCACCACCGCAAAACCACGCCCCTGATCTCCTGCCCGAGCTGCTTCGATGGCTGCGTTGAGGGCCAGCAGGTTGGTCTGCTCGGCAATGCCGCGGATCACATCGAGCACGGAGCCGATGGTCTCGCTCTCTTTTTGCAGCTGGCTCACCTCGCGGGATGAACTCTCCAGATTGCCCGCCAGCGAGCGGATCTGCTCGACAGTATTCTCGACCGCTGCCCGCCCCTCCATCGCCTTGTTGTTGGTCGCCTGTGCATTGTTGGCCGCCTGCTCGGTGTTGCGGGCGATCTCTTCGATGGTGGATCCCATCTCGGTGGACGCGGTCGCCACCATATCGGTTTCCTGCAGCTGGCGCGCGGCCCCTTCACTGGTGCGTTTGACGTTGGCCGAGAGGTGATCCGCCGCTTCGGTCAGGGTGTGCACGCTCTGCTTCACATCGCCAATCAGGTTGCGAAACCCGCCCAGCATCACGTCGAGATTGCCTGCCAGCTGGGCCATTTCATCGGCACCGCGCAGCTCTATCTTCAGGCGCAGGTCATTATCCTGACGAATGCGGTTGACGGTGTCATTCACCTGAGTAATGGGACGGTCGATGCTGCGCCCCAGCAACACGCTCATGATGCCGATCAGCACCACAATCACCCCGCCACAGACCAGCATCAGGCTGTTGAGGCGAGCGCTCTGCCGCTCCAGCTCAGCGACAATGTGCTGATCGACGGCGGCAAACCCCTGTTCGGTCTGATGCACCAGATCCCGCATCTGGTTACGCAGCCCCTCATCCTCTTTCAGCCCCAGTATCTGCATCCCCTGCACCAGCGCCACAAAGTCCTGCCGGTACTGCTTGCTTGCCTGCTCCAGCTTGCCGCGACCCGCCTCCGGCAAAGTGGCAAGGCTATCCTGAAAACTCTTGTGCAAGGTTTCGAAACGCTCCAGATATTGGATATCGGAGCGCAGCATGAAGTCTTTCTCCGCCCGTCTCAGCTGCAACATGGTGATGAGCAACCCCTGCTGATCCAGCTGCTTGAGCCCATTCTCCACCTCATGCACCGCCGCCCGCAGCTTGCCATAGAGCCCCTCCTCCGGCCCCAGACCAATCTTCTGCTGCTGGGCCACCAGATCGTTGAAGGCTTTGCCATAACCGCTGATCTGCTGATCCAGTCTGGTCAGCTCCCCCTCGACAGCCGCCAGATTGTCATCGGTCACCAGCTCCCGGTTGTGCTGGTGAAAGTCAGACAGCCCCTGATTGAAGCGCTCGACGAAGGTCATATCCTTGCGGATCAGAAAATCCTTCTCGGCGCGCCGCAGGTTGAGCATGGCGATCTCCAGCTGGTCGATATTGCGCTGGGCTTCGGTCAGGTGACGGTGCACCTGGCTGGAGTAGATAAACAGGCCGCTCAGTACCAGCATGGCAACGGCAACCAGCACGGTATTCAGGATCAACTTATGACGGATAAGCACGATGGACCTCTCGCAAACTGGCAGTGAACTGCATTGAGCTTATGCAGAAAAGCGGCGACAGGTGATCTGTGCAAGGAATATTCATTGAAATGCCACACCCACTCCTTATACTGGTTGCACCTGTTTCCAGCCGTGGATTTGACACTATGGAATACAATACTTCTGAACTGTGCGACATCTATCAGGACATGGTGGATGTGCTTGAACCCATGCTCTGCTCCTTCGGCGGCCGCGCCTCTTTCGGCGGCGTCATCACCACCGTCAAATGCTTCGAATCGAATGGCCTGATCCGTGAACTCGTCAAAGAGAACGGACTGGGACGCGTCTTGCTGATCGATGGCGGTGGCTCCATGCGCCGTGCCCTGATTGACAGCGACATCGCCACCACGGCGGCCGAGAATGATTGGGAAGGGATTGTCTGCTACGGCTGCGTCCGCGAAGTCGATATTCTGGAAGATCTGGATATCGGCATTCAGGCACTGGCAGCCATTCCGGTCGGTGCCGACAGCAAGGATGTTGGGGAGACCGATCTGCCGGTCAACTTCGGTGGCGTGACCTTCCTGCCTGACGACCACCTCTACGCCGATACCACAGGGGTGATCCTCTCCCCCGAGGCACTCGATATCGAGTAAGCCACAGACAGCGTGACGACGGGAGCCTTGGCTCCCGTTTTTTATGCCTGCAACTTGCTGAAAAATGACAAAAAAAGAGGGCCAGATAAACTGGCCCTTAACTGGAAGCAATGTGAGCAATGTCGTGCCTTCACAAGAAGTCCATCACGTTGGAACGAATGAAGTCTTTCCCGGAAAACAAGTTAACAATAATCATTCTCATTTAACTAGGCAAGCGCTATTTGCAGAAAGTGCAAAAAAATTGACCACCGCGAAGGGTGGTCAATCTGGTCAGGCTTGCCGGGTGGCCGTTTGCAGGCTGGATAATCCGGCCTCGCCCACCAGCTTGCGGCTGAGGTAGCGCAACAAGACACCGTAGAGTGGCACGAATAAACCAAGGCTTATCAGCAACTTGAATACGTAATCGACGGTTGCGATCTCGACCCAGTGCTCTGCCATGAAAGGATCTGTGGTGCGCCAGAAGGCCACACTGAAGAAAGCGATGGTATCGACCAGATTACCGAACAGGGTGGAGGCCGCTGGCGCAATCCACCACTGCTTGAGCAGACGCAGGCGGTTGAACACCACCACATCCATGAACTGCCCTACCAGATAGGCCATAAAGCTGGCCAACGCGATACGCGCCACGAACAGGTTGAATTCGGCCAGATGACCAACGCCCTGGAAGCTCCCTTCAAAGAAGAGCACAGAGAGCGCATAGGAGACCGCCAGCGCAGGCAGCATCACGGTCTGGATAATCTTGCGTGCCAGACCGGCACCGAAGATCCGCACCGTCAGGTCGGTCGCTAGGAAGATAAACGGGAAGCTGAACGCACCCCAGGTGGTATGGAAGCCAAACACGGTGATCGGCAGCTGCACCAGATAGTTGCTGCTGGCAATGATCAGGATGTGGAACAACGACAGGCGAACGAGCGCCGTTTGGTACTGCGCAGGGGTCAGATTCATCTTGTGACCTTTTTGGTTAATGGGGTTAGGGAACCCATATCGCCACCATTGGCGATAATCGAGGGGCGAGATTATACGCCCCCAAACCGATAGTTCAATCTTTATGCGATTACGCTTGTCCAGGTTGGCCAGCGGCAGAGCAGGCCTTGTGGGCGATAGTCACACCTTGTGCTGTCTGGCGAGCCAGAGCAGCGCCTCCCGATCTGCCGGGCGCACCGCCTCCAGCCAGCAACCGCTGTAGTGTTCATACTCCAGCCGAAACTGACCCTCTTCAAACGCCAGCAACCAGCTATGGCGGTCGGCCCCCGCATCCTGCTCGAGCGGCTGCAGCTCCCACTCTCGCAGCAAGGCCTGCGCCAACAGCGGAAAAGTGTCCCAGTCGAGTTCCGGACAATCCAGCGTCACTACGCCAGCTTCGCTATCTACCTGTTTGATTTGCCAACTCATGCCCAATCTCTCAGCTACTGCAGGAGAGCTCACCACCGCAATACCATGCCGGAGTCGGGGTGGCGAGATCCTCATATTCGGGTTGTTCATCATAGGGGCGCTGCAAGGCGGCGAACAGCCGCTCGAAAGGCCGCATATCCCCTGCGTCGGCGGCGTCTATCACCTGCTGGGCCAGCGCATTGCGCAGCACATATTTGGGATTGATGGCATCCATCTGCGCCTTGCGCACGGCATCCTCGCTACCTTCGCGCATTAGCCGCGCCCGATAGCGTTCCAGCCACGCCTGCCAACCCAGTGGTTCAGGCAACAGGGCCAGCAGAGATGCAGGCCACGCCCCCTCTTGCGTCACCTCACCGAGACGACGAAGGAACAGGTGGTAATCCACCTTGTGGGCCGCCAGCAACCGGAACAGCTCGCGGAACAGAGCCGGGTCATCCTCCTCCCACACTGCCAGCCCGAGTTTGGCCCGCATCAGTTCGGAGTAGTGCAGCATCAACTGCTGTTCGTACTGGGCCAACGCAGCAGCCAGCACATCACCGTCTACATGCCCCGCCAGTGCCTGTGCCAGCTTTTGCAGATTCCAGTAACCGACCGCGGGCTGCTGATCCAGCGCGTAGCGGCCCGCCGGATCCGAGTGGTTGCAGACAAAATCGGGCACGTAGGCATCGATAAAGCCGTAGGGGCCGTAATCCAGCGTCAGGCCGAACAGCGACATGTTGTCGGTATTCATTACCCCGTGACAGAAGCCCGCCGCCTGCCATTTGGCAATCAACCGCGCGGTGCGGCGCACTACCTCGGCAAACAGTTCGGCACCACTCTCCAGTTCGGGGAAGTGGTGGCGCAGCAGATAGTCGATGAGTGGCGGGATCTTCTCTCCCTGCCCGCTCCAGGCGAAATACTCGATATGGCCGAAGCGCAGATGGCTGGGGGCGGTACGCAGCACGGTCGCCCCGGTCTCAACCTGCTCGCGATAAACGGGCTCCTGGCTGCCCACCAGCACCAGCGCCCGGGTGGTCGGTATGCCGAGGGCATGGAGCGCTTCGGAGGCGAGATATTCGCGAATGCTCGAACGCAATACAGCGCGGCCGTCGCCAAAGCGGGAAAACGGCGTCTTTCCTGCCCCCTTCAGGTGCAGATCCCAGCGCTGACCATCCGGCGCCAGCTGCTCACCCAGCAGCAGCGCGCGACCATCTCCAAGCCGGGGGCTATAACCCCCGAATTGATGGCCCGCATAGACCTGCGCTACCGGCTGCATGCCTAGCAGCACTTTTCCCTCGCCACAACAGGCGATCCAGTCAGCCTCGCTGACGCCTCCCAGCCCCAACTCATCCAGCAAAGCCCGGTTGAGATGAAGCAACCGGGGTTGCTGCAGCGGCTGGGGGGCTACAGGTTCACAGGCCCAGGGCAACTCGGTCGCAAAAGTGTTGATCAACTTCATGGTTGTGCCATTCGTCCCTGCGTATGCTCGTGTCACTCTTTATACTGCCGTCAGCCATGCTTGCGCTAACTGGCGACCATCATTTTTCAATTCAAGGAGAAGAAGATGCAAAAATGGGTATATGCCCTGCCCTTGCTGGCACTGGCGTGGGGTCATCAGGCCAAGGCTGCAGATATCGAGGCAGGCAAGGCCAAGGCGGCGGTCTGTGCTGCCTGTCACGGGGTGGAAGGCAAGGCGATGATCCCCAACTATCCCCATCTGGCGGGTCAGAATGCCGCCTATCTGGTGAAACAGTTGAAAGCGTTCAAGGATGGCACTCGCAAAGAGCCCTTGATGGACCCCTTCATGGCGCCGCTGACCGATGCGGATATCGACAATCTAGCGGCCTTCTACGCCAGCCTGAAATAACCTCGCGTCTGACCCCAAGTTCTTCCGAGCCGTGCTTGCCGTGGTCGATTGGGCTGCCTAATCGACCCTACCGGCGGCAGTAATCGATGATCAGGTCCATAAAGGCTTCACCGAAGCGTTCCAGCTTGCGGTGACCAACGCCGTTGATAGCCAGCATCTCGTCTTCGGTCATCGGCATCAGTTGAGCCATCTCAACCAGGGTCGCATCGTTGAATACCACGTAGGGCGGCACCTCTTCATCCTCGGCAATCTGCTTGCGCAGGCCGCGCAGCTCCTTGAACAGCCGTTTGTCGTAGTTGGCGTTGTCGAGCAGGCCATTGCGCTTCTCCTTGCGGCTGGAGATGGGCTGCAAGCGGGGCACCGCCAGCTCAAGCTTCACCTCGCCACGCAGCACGGGGCGGGCCGCTTCGGTCAGCTGCAGCACCAGATTGCGAGTGATGTTCTGGGTCAGCAGCCCCTTGTGGATCAGCTGGCGGATCACGCTCATCCAGTATTCGTGGCTCTGATCCTTGCCGATGCCATAGGTCGACAGCTTGTCATGGCCGTGATCCTTGATGCGCTGGTTCAGCGACCCGCGCAGCACCTCCACCACATAACCCACCCCGAAATTCTGCCCCACCCGCCAGACGCAGGAGAGCGCCTTCTGGGCATCTTCGGTGCCGTCATAGCTCTTGGGCGGATCGAGACAGATATCGCAGTTGCCGCACGGCTTGTCGTTGTACTCGCCGAAGTAGTTGAGCAGCACCTGACGGCGGCAGGTCTGCGCTTCGGCAAATGCGGCCATCACGTTGAGCTTGTACTGCTCCACCTGCAACTGCTGCGGGTTCTCGATGTTGTCGAGCAGGCGGCGCACTCGGCCGATGTCGGCAGGATCGTAGAGCAGCAGCGCCTCGGCGGGAGTGCCATCGCGCCCGGCGCGACCGGTCTCCTGATAGTAGGATTCGATGTTCTTCGGGATGTCGTAGTGCACCACGAAGCGCACATTGGGCTTGTCGATACCCATCCCAAACGCCACCGTCGCCACCACTATCTCGATGTCATCCTTGAGGAAGGCATCCTGGGTCTGCTGGCGCTGCTCGAGCGGCAGCCCCGCATGATAGGGAGCAGCCTTGCAGCCGTGGCGGGATAACCGCTCGGCCACCTCCTCCACCCGGTTGCGGCTGGAGCAGTAGACGATGCCGCAGTTGCCCTTCTGGCTCTGCACATAACGCAGCAGTTGCTCGGCCGCCTTGAACTTCTCCACCAGGCTGTAGCGGATATTGGGGCGATCAAAGCTGGCTGTGTGAATAAAGGGATCGTTGAGTTCCAACCGGTGCAGCATGTCACTGCGGGTCGCCTCGTCGGCGGTGGCGGTGAGCGCTACCACCGGCACCTGCGGGAACCACTGCTTGAGTCGCCCCAGCGCCGCATACTCAGGCCGGAAATCGTGGCCCCACTGGGAGACACAGTGCGCCTCATCGATGGCGAACAGCCCGAGCGGCAGCTCGGCCAGCCGATCCATAAACTCGTGCTGCAGCAAGCGCTCGGGGGAGACATAGACCAGCTTGATCTCGCCACGGCGCATGGCGGCGAAGTTCTGGATCATCTCCTCCCGGCTCAGGGCCGAGTTGATGTAGACCGCCGCTACGCCGTTGGCGCGCAGGCTGTCGACCTGATCCTTCATCAGCGAAATAAGGGGGGAGACCACCACACCGAGTCCGGGCCGCAGCAGTGCCGGGATCTGGTAGCAGAGCGACTTGCCGCCACCGGTGGGCTTGAGCACCAGCGCATCGCGCCCCGCGACGATCTGCTCGATGATCTCGAGCTGACCCGGCCGAAACTGCTGATAGCCGAAGACTGCCTGCAGCAGGGCAAGCGGACTCTCTGGCTGAGGATCTGGCAGGGTTTCGGCAATCGCGGTCATGGGCTCTCCTTTGGGGTCGCCATTCTAAAGCAGCCGCCGCCCACAATAAACCTGCCATTGCGACTGTTAAGGAACTGTTGCAGACTGGCTGGAGTTTTTACTCGGCTTTGATGACAAGGATTGGGATCAGAGAATGAAACAGATGCTCAAGAAGATGGCGCTCAGTGGCATTGCCAACCTGTTTGCCGAGAAGATGCCGTTCAACAAGCTGATCGGCATGCAGGTGACCCACTACGACTTCGACAAGGTGGAACTGCGCATCAAGATGGATGAGAAGCTGATCGGCAACCCCTTCCACAACATCCTGCATGGCGGCGTCACAGCCACGCTGCTGGATGTGGCGGGCGGCATGATCGTCGCCGCATCCTGCATCGACGAGCTGGAGGAGTTCTCCCCCAGTTATCTCAAGGAGCGCTTCGCTCGCCTCGGCACCATAGATCTGCGGGTGGACTACCTGCGCCCGGGGCGCGGCAACGAGTTTATCGCCACCGCCCACATCATCCGGGCTGGCAGCAAGGTGGCCGTCGCCCGGATGGAGCTGCACAACGAAGAGGGCACCCACATCGCCTTCGGCACTGGTACCTATCTGGTGGGTTGAACCAAGTTAGTGCATAAAAACCACGCGGCTAATCTACTTTTAATCATTAGATTCCTTACCCCCTCTGGCCGAACAAGGTCCATACTGATAGTCGGGATTGTGTGCAGAGGGAGGATTGCAGGCGATGAGTGCGAAACTGGCCATCAAACCATCCAGAGCCTTGTTGACACAGCTCGAGTCCATGCTCGACGAGGTGCAGACACCCGAGTGTCGCCACTGGTTGGAACAGGAGCTTGAGGGGTATTCTCTCTCCTCACCCCTGCCTTGGTATCGCATCGTTCCCTGTCGGCAACGCGGTCACTTTCTGGATCTGAAAACGGGAAAATATTTGACCTGTCATATCAACAGTCAAACGCTATGCCAACGCGATCTGGCCCAAATTCAGTTCATTTATGCCCGTGAACCCGCCGCCCACTATTTGCTGCAACGCAATTCCGGTATTGAACCCTGGCCAGAACAGCTGCTGGAAGATTATCAGGAGCAGTTGATCCCCGGCCATCTATGCCTGCAAGCCTGGCATGAGCCCGTTATTTCATTACGTGCACAACTGATGGAGGGAATAGAACATTTCATTAGTGAGTACCCCAAGCACGCGGCCTTGCTGCCTCAACACAGTTTCAAGGCTTTGCGGCATCAGCACTGGCATATCTGAGTAAGCGCCTGGCGCGCAAGGAGGGCACCATAGACAAGACCCATAGCGAGATTGCCACAATCTAGAGTGCCGGAGTCAGGATCAGACTCCACCGATGGGCCACCGAGCGGTGGCCCTTTTAATGTCTGTGGGCTTGCTTCGACCCTGCATACATCAAGTCAGATCACTTGGCCAGGTAACAGGTCAGCAGCTAATGAAAAACCGAGTAACTGGAAGGAAAATGCAAAAAGGCCGCTCTATTGAGCGGCCTTTTCAAATTTGGTCGGTGTGAGAGGATTCGAACCTCCGACCCCTTCGTCCCGAACGAAGTGCGCTACCAAGCTGCGCTACACACCGATGTCTGCGGGACGGGAATTTACCGAAAGCCCAGACCTGACACAAGCCTTTTTTGCATTTTGCAGGAAAAAAAGTGCTGTTCGCTCAACTATTCAGCACTCTTTTCACCCGTTTACCGGACTGCAGCCAGCTGGTGACATTCCGGCAACTGGCCGTCAGGCCAGGCGCAGGGATGCTGGCCCCAGCAGACGACGCTGCCAGTCAGCCACAGTGCCATGCTCCAGCCAGTCGGCTGCATGCTGGCGCCAGTTGGGCGAGAGAGCCGGATTCTCCAGCAGCATCAGCAGATCCGCTTCATTGCGCACCTGATTGAACAGGATATCCGCCGTGCGCTTCACCGTCAGTTCGGGATAGGGTCTGTCTATCAGCTCCATGGCCGTGTCAGGCGCGATCATGCCCTCCTCCAGCACCCGCAGCAACCAGCCACAGCGGCCACCCAGCTGCATCACCTGCGACATCTGGCCATAGCCAAAGCGCTGGTTGAGCTTGAAACAGGGGGATCTCGGCTGGCTGATCTGGATCAGTGACTCACCGAGCCGATAGACATCGCCGATGCAGGCTTGCGCCTCGGTCAGCCCGATACCGGAGAGGTTCTCGCCAAAGGCGGCAGGTTGCCAGGGTGTACGTGGCGCAGGCAAGCCCAGTGCGGTTTGCCAAGTCTGCCACCAGAGATAGTGATCGGCAGGATAGTAGTGGAGCGCCCGATCCGGGCCACCGTGGTGGCGCAGGTCACACTGTTCATCCCCTTCCAGACCGGCAAAGGTACAGCGAACTGGTGCAGAGATCGGTTGCTTGTGAATGGCGCTGGTGAGGCCGGGCACCAGCTCGGTGCCACGACCGCTAAAAAGGGAGATCCGCATACTCATCCTCCAGGTTGACGAGAGTAGGCGGATCTTATCATGCCATCAGACGACGGCCTGCATCTGGGTGGTCATGGCGATCTCGGCGCGACGGCGCTTCTCCGCCCTGGCCATCAGATACCAGCTGCCGAAGGTAAAGAGCGATACCGACAGCAGGATCAGGCTGGCCACTGCGTTGATCTCGGGTTTTACCCCGAGCCGCACCGCCGAGAAGACCTCCATCGGCAAGGTTGTGGAGCCCGGGCCGGAGACGAAGCTCGCCAGCACCAGATCATCGAGCGACAGGGCGAACGACATCATGCCACCTGCCGCCAGCGAGGGGGCGATCATCGGGATGGTGATCAGGAAGAACACCTTCCACGGCTTGGCGCCAAGATCCATGGCCGCCTCCTCGATGGAGAGATCCAGCTCCCGCAACCGCGCCGACACCACGATCGCCACGTAGGCGGTACAGAAGGTAGTGTGGGCGATCCAGATGGTCAACATGCCCCGCTCGGCGGGCCAGCCCACCAGCTGGGCCATGGCTACGAACAGCAGCAGCAGCGACAGACCGGTGATCACCTCGGGCATCACCAGCGGCGCCGTCACCATGCCGCCGAACAGGGTGCGACCACGGAAGTGGGGAATTCGAGTCAGCACGAAGGCTGCCACCGTCCCCAGCGCCACCGCGGCGATCGCGGTGTAGAAGGCGATCTCCAGCGAACGGAACACGGATCCGATCAGCTGCTTGTTGTCGAGCAGGCCGAAGTACCACTTGAGCGACCACCCGCCCCACACCGTCACCAGCTTGGAGGCGTTGAAGGAGTAGATCACCATGATGATCATGGGCAGGTAGATAAACAGCAGCCCCAGCCAGAGCATCAGTTTGGCAAAACCGAAACGCTTCATCATGCCTTGCCCTCCAGCTCTTTGGCCTGGTTACGGTTGAAGAGGATGATCGGAATGATCAGCACCGCCAGCATCACTACCGCCAGCGCAGAGGCAACCGGCCAGTCGCGGTTGTTGAAGAACTCCTGCCACAGCACCTTGCCGATCATCAGGGTCTCCGGGCCGCCCAGCATTTCCGGAATAACGAACTCCCCCACTACCGGAATGAACACCAGCATGCAGCCGGCGATGATGCCGTTCTTGGAGAGCGGCACCGTGATCTGCCAGAAACGGGTCAGGTTGCGGGCCCCCAGGTCAGAAGCAGCCTCCAGCAGGCTCTGATCGTGTTTGACCAGATTGGCGTAGAGCGGCAGCACCATGAAGGGCAGATAGGAGTAAACGATGCCGATATAGACCGCCAGGTTGGTGTTGAGGATCTGCAGCGGCTCGTCGATCACCCCGATCCCCAGCAAGACGCTGTTGAGCAGGCCGTTGTTACTGAGGATCCCCATCCATGCATAGACCCGGATCAGAATGGCGGTCCAGGTCGGCATCATGATCAGCAGCAGCAGAACGGTCTGGGTCTCCTTGTTGGCCCGGGCGATGGAGTAGGCCATCGGATAGCCAATCAGCAGGCAGAGCAAAGTGCTGACGAAGGCCATCTTGAGGGAGCCCAGATAGGCAGCGATATAGAGCTCATCCTCCTGCAGCAGCAAGTAGTTGCCCATGTTGAGCAGGATGGTGAGCTGATTGTCGGCCCAGCTCACCACATCGGTGTAGGGCGGGATCGCCACATCCGCTTCCGCAAAACTGATCTTCACCACGATGACAAAGGGCAGCAGGAAGAAGAGGAACAGCCAGAAGAAGGGGATGCCGATCACCAGTCGGCGCCCCCCGACCCGCTTCAGTCGTTGCAAGAACTTCATGATTGCAGCACCACGCCGCTGTCATCTTCCCAGTAGAGGAACACCTGGTCATCCCAGGTTGGCCGCTTGCCGTGGCGTTCGGCATTGGCGATGAAAGCCTGAACGATTTTGCCCGAGGGCAGCTGGATGTGATAAACCGAGTGACCGCCCAGATAAGCGATGTCATAGACCTCCCCCTTGGTCCAGTTGAAGTCCGGGTGCTCGATCTCCTCCGGTTTTTGCAGACTCATCAGCAGTTTTTCCGGCCGCAGGGCGTAGGTCACCTTCTTGTTCTCGGCGCGGGAGCTGATACCGTGGCCCACATAGATGGGCTGTTCCAAGTCGGCGCAGGCGATGGTGGCGTGGTCCTGCTCATCCTCCACCAGCAGGCCGTCAAACAGGTTGACGTTGCCGATGAACTCGCACACCAGCCGACTGGCCGGAGTCTCGTAGATATCCATCGGACTGCCGATCTGCTCGATGCAGCCGAGGTGCATGATGGCGATCCGCTCCGCCATGGTCATGGCCTCTTCCTGATCGTGGGTCACCATGACGCAGGTAACCCCGACCCGCTCGATGATCTCTACCAGCTCCAGCTGCATCTTGGAACGCAGCTTCTTGTCGAGCGCCCCCATGGGTTCATCCAGCAGCAGCAACTTGGGACGCTTGGCTAGCGAGCGAGCCAACGCCACCCGCTGGCGCTGGCCACCGGAGAGCTGATGCGGCTTGCGACGGGCATACTGGGTCATCTGTACCAGCTTGAGCATCTCTTCTACCCGGGCATCGATCTCGGCCTTGGGCAGGCCATCCTGCTTGAGGCCAAAGGCGATGTTCTGGGCCACCGTCATATGGGGGAACAGGGCGTAGGACTGGAACATCATGTTGATGGGGCGTTCATAGGGGGGCATGTCGGTGATGTCGACCCCGTCGAGGAACAGCCGCCCCTCGGTCGGGCGCTCGAAACCGGCCAGCATCCGCAGCAGGGTCGATTTGCCGGAACCGGATCCGCCGAGCAGGGCGAAAATCTCCCCCTTGTGAATATTGAGAGATACGTTATCGACCGCCAGCGTTTCGTCGAACTGCTTGCTTACCCGATCAATTTTCACCAGCACTTCTTTGCGCTGCTGACTGCCCTCGAGGGCTTTCTTGTAGGCACTGGAGGCTATCGCCATTACCAAACTCCCCAACGTGATACCGGCCTTGCGGCCGATCCATAAAAGCGATTTGGCGCCCCCGAACGGGCACCAAGGTTAGGTACCGGACTTGATCTTGGTCCAACTCCGGGTGATTAGACGCTGTACCGAGCGGGGATGTGCTTCCTGCACATAGAGTCGCTCCAGCACGGCTTGAGGGGGATAAACCTCCTCGTTGTTGCGCACCGCCTCATCCATAAACTCGCCCGCCCTTGAGTTGGGATTCGCGTAGCCCACATAGTCGCTGACCTTGGCGATCACTTCGGGCTGCAGGACATAGTTGATGAGAGCGTGCGCCTCTTTGACATTGGTGGCATCGGACGGGATCGCCATCATGTCGAACCAGAGATTGCCCCCCTCTTTCGGAATGCTGTAGGCAATTTTCACCCCCTTGCCAGCTTCATCGGCGCGGGCAGCGGCTTGCAGGATGTCGCCGGAAAAACCGGCCGCCACGCAGATGTCGCCATTGGCGAGATCGCCGATGTATTTGGAGGAGTGGAAGTAGGCCACATAGGGCCGCACCTTGAGCAGCAGCGCCTCGGCCTGCTTGATATCCCCCGTCGCATGACTGTTGGGATCGAGTCCGAGGTAGTTGAGGGCAGCAGGGATCATCTCGTCGGCAGAGTCGAGAAAGGCGACGCCGCAGCGAGAGAGTTTCGCCATGTTTTCCGGTTCGAAGATGGTGGCCCAGGAGTCAATCTTGTCGACCCCCAGCACCGCCTTGATTTTGTCGACGTTGTAGCCAATGCCGTTGGTCCCCCACAGATAGGGCACCGCGTACTGATGACCCGGATCCACCTTGTCGAGCTGCTTGAGCAGCACGGGATCCAGGTTGGCCAGATTGGGCAGCAGGGATTTATCCAGTTTCTGGAAGGCTCCCGCCTTGATCTGCTTGGCCAGGAAATTATTGGAGGGCACCACCAAATCGTAACCGGTCCGCCCCGTCAGCAACTTGCCTTCCAGAGTCTCGTTGGAGTCAAACACGTCATAGACGGTCTTGATCCCGGTCGCCTGCTGGAAATCGCTGAGGGTAGTCTCGCCGATATAGTCAGACCAGTTGTAGAAGTGCAGCACAGGGGCAGCCTGGGCCACATTCGCCAATCCCATGGTCAGCGCTATGGTTAGCAATTTGGTTGTATTCACGGTGTCAGTTCTCCTGTTTCAGTGGTTGACCGTCTGCGCATCCATTCGCACGGCCCATCCGGATGGATGGCATCACTACCCTCCCGGCCGAACTGCGGACCGGGAGGGGCATTCGTTACTTACTTGCCGGACTTGATCTTGGTCCAGCTGCGGGTCATCAGACGCTGCACCTTGGCCGGCAGATCCGGGAAGGTGTAGATTTTCTGCAGGGTCGCCGCATCAGGGTAGATACCCGGATCGGTGCGGATCGCCTCATCCACCAGCGGGGTCGCCGCCTTGTTGCCGTTCGGGAACTGCACCACGTTGGTGATATTGGCGATCACCTCGGGCTTCATCAGGTAGTTGATGAAGGTGTGGGCCGCCTCGACGTTCTTGGCATCCGCCGGAATGGCGATCATGTCAAAGAAGCTGCCTGCCCCCTCTTTCGGAATGGTGTAGGTGAGCGCGACGCCATTCTTGGCCTCGGCAGCCCGCGCCTTGGACTGCTGCAAGTCACCGGAGTAACCGACCGCTACGCAAAGGTTGCCGTTGGCCAGATCCGAGATGTACTTGGAGGAGTGGAAATAGGCGGTATAGGGGCGGATGGAGAGGAACAGCTCCTCAGCCTTCTTCAGCTCAGCCGGTTTCTGGCTATCCGGTTTGAAGCCCAGATATTGCAGGGCAGCCGGCAGCATTTCGGTCGGTGAATCGAGGAAGGATACGCCACACTCTTTCAACTTGGCCATGTTCTCCGGCTTGAACACCAGATCCCAGGAGTTGACCGGGGCATCAGCCCCCAGCACGGCTTTCACCTTCTCGGCGTTGTAGGCATAGCCGATGGTGCCCCACAGATAGGGGATGGAGTACTGGTTGCCCGGATCGCTCGGCTCGAGCGCCTTGAGCAGGTCGACATCCATGTTTTGCCAGTTGGAGAGCTTGGACTTGTCCAGTTTCTGGAACACGCCCGCCTTGATCTGCTTGGCCAGGAAGGGGTTGGATGGCACCACGATGTCGTAGCCCGAACTACCCGCCAGCAACTTGGCTTCCAGTACCTCGTTACTGTCGAACACGTCATAGACCACCTTGATCCCCGTCTCCTTCTGGAAGTTATCCAGGGTATCCGGCGCTATGTAGTCGCTCCAGTTGTAGACGTGCAGCACCTTCTCTTCAGCCATTGCTCCGGCACTTGCCATGCCCAGAGCCACAGAGGCAGCGATCACTCCTGTTTTGAAAGACATCATCCTTGTCTCCTAAGCAAATTGTATGCGCATGCCAACCTGCCCGACCCACCTCAACCCTTCAGCTTTGCGGCTGTCAGATCCAGACTGCGCCTGGCCAGATCGACCAATTCATCAACCTGTTCCTCGGTGATGACCAAGGGGGGCGATATGATCATGGTATCGCCTACCGCCCTCATCACCAAGCCATTGTTAAAGCAGAACTCTCGGCAGGTCATCCCCGCATTTGCCTGAGCCGGAAAACGCCGGTTGGTCTGCTTGTCCTCAACGATTTCCAGCGCAGCGACCAATCCTTTGCCTCGGGTTTCTCCCACCAACGGATGATCGGCCAGCTCCGCCCAGCGGCGCTGCAAATAGGGGCCGATAGTATCATGCACTCGCTTAACTATGCTCTCTTTCTGCATAAGCTGGATATTGGCCACCGCCACGGCGCAAGAGACCGGATGGCCCGAGTAGGTGAAGCCGTGGTTGAACTCGCCCCCCTCCTCCACCAACCCCTTGGCAACCCGGTCACTGACCATCACAGCGCCGAGCGGCAGATAACCGGAGGTGATCCCCTTGGCCAGACACATCAGGTCCGGCTTGATGCCAAACCCTTCGCTGGCAAACCAGTGGCCGGTACGGCCAAAGCCGCAGATCACCTCGTCAGCGATCAGAAGGATGCCGTAGTGATCGCAGATGCGCTGGATCTCCGGCCAGTAGCTGTCAGGCGGAATGATGACGCCGCCCGCCCCCTGGATCGGCTCGCCGATAAAGGCAGCCACCTTGTCCACCCCCAGCTCCAGAATCTTCTGCTCCAGCTGACGGGCCCGCTCCAGCCCGAACTCGTGGGCGCTCATCCCCTGCCCCTCACCGAAGTGGTAGGGCTGATCGATGTGCACTATGCCGGGAATGGGCAGGTTGCCCTGCTGATGCATCCCCTTCATGCCACCCAGACTCGCCCCCGCCACGGTGGAGCCGTGATAGGCGTTGTGGCGGCTGATGATCACCTGTTTGTCAGGCTGACCCTTGCTGGCCCAGTAGTGGCGCACCATCCGCAGCACGGTATCGTTGCACTCGGAGCCGGAGCCGGTGAAGAAGACGTGGTTGAGATGGGCTGGCGTCACCTCGGCCAGCAGGGTCGCCAGCTCGATCACCGGCGGGTGAGCGGTCTGGAAGAAGAGGTTGTAGTAGGGCAACTGCTGCATCTGGCGGGTAGCGGCATCCACCAGCTCCTGGCGGCCATAGCCCATATTGACGCACCACAGGCCTGCCATGCCGTCGAGAATGCGTTTGCCCTCGGAGTCTTCCAGATAGACACCGCTGGCTTTAGTAATGATGCGCGAGCCCTTCTTGTTCAGGGCCTGAAAGTCGGTAAAGGGGTGCAGGTGGTGGCTGGCATCCAGTTGTTGCCACTCACGGGTTGTCTGCTGCATTTGTTGCTCCTCGGTTCCTTCAATTTAGCAAGATTCAGTCGTCAAATAGTCAGGTGAGTCGGCACGTTCGCAGCCACAGTCACTCACGGCGTGTCTGCTGCATTCGTTACTCCCCTGCGCCTTCGATTTGGCAAGATTCAGTCGTTAATCAATCCAGGTGGCAGCGCTCTTTCGGCCACAACCACTCACAGGTGGCTGCCGCCACCTGGCTCGCGTTCCGGTCTCTTCGATACAGGGATCGGGGAGGCCGACTCCGACCTCCCCGTTACAGGGGGATCAGACGTTCAGCAGCAGGAACTCCCGCTCCCAGCGACTGATCACCCCGAAGTAGGTCTCGTACTCTTTGCGTTTGACCGCAACAAAGGCGCGGGTGAAGCGCTCCCCCAGCATCTCCTTGATGGGCTCGCACTGTTCGAGATGGCTGAGCGCCTCTTCCAGCGAGCGGGGCAGGCTGTAGGGCAGGTCATAGGCGCTCGACTTCATCTCCGGCAGCGGCTCCAGCTTCTCCATCATGCCGAGATAGCCACAGGCCAGAGTGGCGGCCAGCGCCAGATAGGGGTTGGCATCGGCACCGGCGAAGCGGTTCTCCACCCGGCGGGCACTGGGATCGGAGAAGGGCACGCGCAGGCCGCAGGTGCGGTTTTCCACCCCCCACTGGACGTTGCGCGGCGCGCTCTCGCCAAAGGTGAGGCGGCGGTAGGAGTTGACGTTGGGGGCCAGCAGGGCTGTCACCGCCGGGGTGTATTTCTGCAAACCGGCGATGAAGTGCATGAACTGTTCGCTGTTGCCGCCGTTCGGGGTACCGAACAGGTTGTGGCCGTTCACATCTTCCAGACTCTGGTGGATGTGCATGGCCGACCCCGGTTCGTCGCTCATCGGCTTGGCCATGAAGGTGGCATAGATGCCGTGGCGGTGAGCGGCTTCACGCATGGTGCGCTTGAACAGGAACACCTGATCCGCCAGATCGATGGCATCACCATGCAGGAAGTTGATCTCCATCTGGGCGGCGCCCGACTCGTGGATCAGGGTGTCCACTTCCAGTTCCTGCGCCTCGCAGTAGTCATACATGTCTTCAAAGATGGGGTCGAACTCGTTGACCGCATCGATGCTGAACGACTGGCGGGCGGTCTCAGGGCGGCCGTTGCGACCGACCGGCGGCACCAGCGGATAGTCGGGGTCTTCGTTGCGGGTGACCAGATAGAATTCCAGCTCGGGCGCCACCACCGGCTTCCAGCCCTGCTTCTCGTAAAATGACAGAACCCGACGCAGCACGGAGCGCGGCGCGATGTCGATCAGCTTGCCGTTGACGTCGAAACAGTCGTGGATCACCTGTGCAGTGGGCTCCAGCGCCCAGGGGACAAAACGGATGGTGTTGGGGTCGGGATAGAGCTGCATGTCCCGCTCCAGCGGGTCGATCATGCTATCGTCATCCGGATATTCGCCGGTCACCGTCTGGGTGAAAATCACCTCGGGCAGACGCATGCCCCCTTCACGCAAAAACTTGTTGGCTGGGATGATCTTGCCCCGGGCGTTGCCGGTGAAATCCGGGAACAGGCACTCCACCTCCGTGATGCGATTGCTCTCCATCCAGCCTTTGATACTGTCCATGTTAAACCCCGACTTTACGGTTGCCATTGGCAAGGGTGTCTAATATATGGAACACCCTTGTTATAAAATTGTAATCAACATCACCATAAAAGCCCGCCATCAAGGGCAATGTCAAGCGGGCGTGTTTAAAAAACTATAAATAATGGCGCATATAATGACCAAGGCGGCACCAAATACTAAACACTCAAATCCGTACGAAGCCCCCCTCTCATCGTTGCAAAGGCGATGCCAACAGAGGGTGAAGCAGGCGCCAGATCCCGACCAATCCCCCGCAGGAACGGGCCATTTTTTTGCAAGGGCGCACAATCCTTATCCTATTTGCTTTGCTTGGCTGCATTTTTTTGGTACAAGGCCCGCCCTGATTTGCACTCTCTTGCATGAAACAGGTGCAAATCGGGATACAAGGGCTTGGTCTGTAGGCAGACAGCCCCCATAAACAGGGATAATTGGGTTAGTAAACTGACTGGTAGTTAATCGTATGTGTGATTTCATGACTGAAGACCAACTGGCCTTTTACAAGGGGCAGATCGAGCGACAGATCGTCGAGCTCGAAGAGCGCCTGAACTCCCAGGCCAGCCAGGCCATCGCCACCGACACCAACGAGATGGCTGATGAAATTGACCGTGCCAGTATCGAGGAAGCCCGCCGTCTGGAGCTGAACCGCATCGAGCACGACAAGCTGCACCTGCGCAAGCTGCGGGGCGCATTGAAGCGCATCAGCGAAGGGGATTTTGGTTACTGCGAATCTTGCGGTGACGAGATCTCCCTCAAGCGGCTGCATGCCCGTCCGGAATCCCGTTTCTGCGTCGAATGCCAGAGCACCAAGGAATTTAACGATACCCACGTGTTCCGTCGCGTCGCCTGATTCTTCGAAGAACCGTCACCATTCTGGTGCAACAGACGCCAGCAAGGCAGGGCCCTGCGCTCAAACCTTGCACAACGCCTCGCAGCAAGATGGTGACAAGTTCTGTTAGACTCCGGACACCTTCCGGAATCTACAGGAGAACAGAGAGTGAAATGGCTCATCAAGCTGTGTTTGTGCCTGCCACTGCTGGCACAAGCACAGGTTCTGACGGTCAAGGTCCCCAGCCGTCCCGTCAACAATCTTGACCAGGAGTACCAGTACAAGCTGCTGGAACTGGCCCTGACCCGCTCCGGGCAACCCTTTCGCATCCAGCCTGTCGAACTCGACCTCAACCAGTTCACCCTCCAGCAGCAGCTGAGCAAGGGCAAGACCATCAACGTCTTCTGGATGGGCACCTCCAGCGAGCTCGAATCCTCCCTGATTGCCGTCCCCATTCCGCTGTTTCGCGGGCTGGAAGGATTGCGGCTGTCCTTCATCCACGCGGATACCCAAGAGAAGTTCAACCAGATCAATACCCTGGCCGACCTCAAACAGCTGAAGGCGGCGCAAGGGGTCGGTTGGGCCGATAACAAAATTCTGGAAAATGCGGGCATCCCGACCTTCTCCGGCCGATACAGCAGCCTGTTTCGCCTTATCAACGATGGCGACAAGATCGACTTCTTCCCGCGCGCCCTGGTGGAGATCTTCGCCGAGCGCAGCGAGCTGGTGGCGCAGTATCCCAACCTCGCTATCGAGCAGCATCTGCTGATCCGCTACCCCTTCGCCCAGTTCTTCTTCGTCAGCCCCGAATACCCCAAGCTGGCCAAGGCGATTCAGACCGGGCTGGAGCGGGCCTATGCCGATGGCAGTTTTATGAAGTTCTTCAATGACAACCCCAAGATCCGCGAAGCGCTCGCCAGCGCCAACCTCGATCAGCGGGTCACCATCGCCCTGCCCAATCCGGATATGACCCCGTTGCTAAAATCCATTCCAGCCCAATATTGGGAGTATCCACCGCAGGGATAAGCATCCCGAGCGCCTGACCACGAAGGTCAGGCTGCGAGAACACAGTGCGCCAGGGAGGTGCCATGAAGGGAATCCAGGAGTGGTTTGCGGAGTATGGCCAGAGTCATCGCCATCCGGTCAACGTCGCCATCCACAAGCTGGCGGTGCCGGGCATCTATCTCTGCTCGCTGGCGCTGCTCTGGTGTCTGCCACACGGGCCCTTGCCAGAGCCACTCAACTGGGCGGCAGTGGCAGCCATTCCGGTGCTGCTGTTCTATCTGCAGCTGTCGTTTTCGCTGTTCGCGGGGATGGCCGGGCTGACCGCACTGGGACTGTGGATCTGCCACCCATGGCAGGGGCCGCTGTTGTGGCCGGCCGTGGCAGCGTTCGTGCTGCTCTGGATAGCCCAGTTTGTCGGCCACAAGATCGAGGGCAAGCGCCCCTCCTTCCTCGCCGACCTGCAATTTCTGCTGATAGGCCCTGCCTGGGTGCTTGCCAGCCTCTATCGTCGCCTGGGCATTCCCTATTGAGGAATGCCGGGCCAACAGGAGAGACCATGACACATAACCACACGCGACATAATGCCCTGCGCCGCGCCCTGCCCCTGCTGCTGGGGGCCCTGTTTGCCGGCCCGGCGCTGGCCGACAAGGCCGACCCGGTCGGTGAAGTGAGCACCGCCTTCAAGCTCTTCGGTCCCAACCACAAGATCCTGGTGGAGGCGTTCGACGACCCGCGCATCGACGGCGTCGCCTGCTATCTGGCGCGCCCCAAGACCGGCGGTGTCAAGGGCGGGCTGGGACTGGCGGAAGATCCCTCCCACGCCTCCCTGTCGTGCCACCAGATCGGCCCCATCACCCTGCCCGAAAAGCTGAAGGCGGGAGAAGAGGTGTTCGATGTCAGCACTTCACTGGTGTTCAAGGAGCAGAAAGTGGTGCGTTTTTACGACAAGAAACGCAATGCACTGGTTTACCTGACCTACAGCACCAAACTGGTGGATGGTTCGTACAAGAGTGCAGTCAGCGCCGTTCCCATTATGCCGTGGGGACAATAACCAGCCGGTTTGTCCGGTGATAGCCGACCCATTTTGTTGTAATTTGACGACACACACGCTGCGGAGCACATACCATGAAAGTCGCCGTATTCAGTACCAAGAGCTATGACAAAGAGCATTTCAACCAGGCCAACAGCCAATACGGCTTCGACCTGGAGTTTTTCGATGTGCGGCTGGAGGCCAAAACGGCCCGACTGGCTCACGGCTTCCCGGTGGTGTGTCTGTTCGTCAATGACGATGCCGACCGCGAGGTATTGACCGAACTGGCTGCCAACGGCACCCAGGTGATTGCCCTGCGCTGCGCCGGTTACAACAACGTAGATCTGGCCGCAGCCAAAGAGCTGGGGCTGAAAGTGGTGCGGGTGCCCGCCTACTCCCCCGAGGCGACCGCAGAACACGCCGTCGGCATGATGATGTGCCTCAACCGCCGCATCCATAAGGCTTATCAGCGCACCCGCGACGCCAACTTCTCGCTGGAAGGGCTGGTCGGCTTCAACATGCATGGCAAGACCGTTGGCGTCATCGGCACCGGCAAGATCGGTCTGGCCGCCCTGCGCATCCTCAAGGGCTTCGGGGTTCGCCTGCTGGTGAACGATCCTTACCAGAATCCGGCAGCCATCGAGCTGGGAGCCGAGTACGTGGATCTCGATACTCTGTTCCGCCAATCCGACATCATCAGCCTGCACTGCCCGCTGTTCAAAGAGAACTACCACCTGTTGAACAAGGAGGCATTTGCCAAGATGAAGGACGGGGTGATGATCATCAACACCAGTCGTGGCGGCCTGCTCGACTCCAACGCCGCCATCGAGGCGCTCAAGACTTCCCGCATTGGCGCGCTGGGGCTGGACGTCTACGAAGAGGAAGAGGATCTCTTCTTCTCCGACAAGTCCAACGAGGTGATCACCGATGACGTGTTCCGCCGCCTGTCCGCCTGCCACAACGTGCTGTTCACCGGCCATCAGGCGTTCCTGACCCGCGAGGCGTTGCACGCCATCGCCGATACCACCCTCGGCAATATCCGCGCCATCGAGAGCCAAGGCCGCTGCGACAACGAAGTGGAATAAGGGCTCGCCCTCTCTTCGTCACGCGCCGGGTTGTGAGACCCGGCGCCTTCGGGTAGGCTAGCCCCCCTTTTTTATTCAGGAGTCTGGCGCCCATGTTTATCGGATTTGATTACGGCACCTCCAACTGTGCCGTGGCCGTGATGGAACAAGGTAGCCCCAGGCTGCTGAATCTTGGTGCATCCCGCTATCTCCCCTCCACCCTGCATGCCCCCCACCGGGATGCTATCGCCGGTCTGCTGGCCGAAGGGCTGGCCCCCGCCCAGCAGGCGGAGTACCTCAAGCTGCGTGGCCCCGTGGTCACCCGCGCCCAGACGGTTCGTCGCCAGATGCGCGAAGAGGGACTGATCGACGAGCTGAGCTTTGGTGGTGCCGCGCTGGAGCGCTATCTGGAAGAGCCGGACGACGGCTACTACATCAAATCGCCGAAATCCTTCCTCGGCGCCTATGGCCTCAAGGCCCCCCAGATCGCCCTGTTTGAAGACATCGTCTGCGCCATGATGCTCCACGTCCGCCAGCAGGCAGAGCAGCAGCTCGGCGCCCCGATCCGCCAGGCGGTGATCGGCCGTCCGGTCAACTTCCAGGGTCTGGCGGGGGAAGAGAGCAACCAGCAAGCTATCGCCATCCTGACCGAGGCAGCCCGTCTGGCCGGTTTCGAGCAGGTGGAGTTCCTCTACGAGCCGGTGGCCGCCGGGTTTGAATTCGAGGCGCGCCTCACCGAAGACGCCGTGGTGCTGGTGGTGGATATCGGCGGCGGTACCACCGACTGCTCCATGCTGCGGATGGGGCCCAGCTACCGCGATCAGTTGGATCGCAGCGGCGATCTGCTCGGCCACAGTGGCCAGCGTATTGGCGGCAACGACTTCGATATCCGCCTGACGGTGGAGGGGATGATGCCGCTGCTCGGCATGCACGAGACCCTCAAGACCGGCAAGCCGCTGCCCCACCCGCTGTTCTGGGATGCGGCCGCCATCAACGACGTCAGCGCCCAGAGCCGCTTCTACAGCCTCGACACCGCCCGCCAGCTGCAGGATCTGCAGCTCGACAGCCAGCCCGGCAGCAAGTTGGGGCGTCTGGCCAGCCTGCGGGCCCACAAGCTGAGCCACCAGCTGGTGTGGCGTGCCGAGCAGGGCAAGATCGCCCTCTCGGAGCAGGAGCTCAATCGCCAGTCGCTGGCCGAGTTGGAAAAAGGGTTGGAAGCGGAGCTGACCCGCGAACAGCTGGCCAACGCTTCGGCCCTGCTGCTGGAGAAGATTGGCGAGCTGATGGACGAAGCGATTGCCGCTGCCGGTGTGCAGCCGGATCGCATCTTCGTCACCGGCGGTAGCGCCCGCTCGCCGCTGATCGCCAGCTTTATCCGCCAGAAGCTCCCGTCCATCCCGCTTGAGGGGGGGGATGACTTCGGCTCGGTGGCCGCGGGTCTTGCCCGTTATGCCGAGCGGCTGTTCGCCAACTGAGCCCTGAGATAGCGTAAATCGATGGCAACATCCCCAAGGTGTTGCCATTAAGCGACAGTCGTGCGGGGCAAGGGGCGACAGAAGCGGTCGGTCGTCCCCTCTCCCGCCCTGCTCCCGACTGCCTAAAAAGGGTATTCTTGACGCTCCCCCAACAGGAGCCCCCTCATGCCCAGATTGCCCTTTTTGCTGATACCCCTGTTACTGCTCGCTGGCTGCAGCTCGACCGCCTTTGTTCAGCAAGATCTGCAACACCACCACTGGGTACTGAGCAAACTGGATGGCCAGCCGATCAAGGCCCCCCGCGACAATCCCCCCGATTTCGAGATCGGCGAGCACTTCACCGTCAACGGCATCGCCGGTTGCAACCGCTACTTCGGTCAGGGCCATCTGGAAGATGACAAACTGTGGGTCACCAGTCTGGGCAGCACCGAAATGGCCTGCATGCCGCCGCTGGACACCATAGAGCAGGCCGTGCTGACCACCCTTACCGAGGGGGCGACCCTGAGCGGCACCAGTCAGAACCTGATCCTGCAGGGCAAACAGCACCGTTTGGAATACACCTTGCGCGACTGGGTGTTCTAGCGCTCACAAAGCCGCATCACAAACAGGAACATGTTGTCCGGCTGTGGCACAATATGAGGCAGAGTTCGCAACGGAGGCTGCCTCAGCCATGTCGATGGATCGCCTGTTTGACAAGATCAAACAACTCCCCACTATTCCCAAGCTGCTGCACGAGTTGATGCAGAGCTTCAACGACGAGAATGCCCGCATCGACGAGATTGCGGCCAAGATCGCCATGGATCAGGTGATCAGCGTCAAGGTGCTGCGGATGGCCAACTCGGCCGCCCTGCGCCGGGGCAACGAAGTGACTTCTATTGAACAGGCGGTGATCCGGCTCGGCTTCAACCGGCTGCGCTCCGTGGTGGTCGCCTCCGGCATCATCGGCACCTTCAAGGCCCCGCCCAGCTTCGACAAGAACAAGTTCTGGACCGAGACCTTCCAGGTCGCCACCATAGCCAAGACCCTGGCCCAGGAGGCCAAGGTGATGGATCCCGAGACCGCCTTCACCTGCGCTCTGATCCACAACATCGGCGAACTGCTTATCCAGAGCACCTTGCCGGAAGAGGCCGAGCTCATCAACATGGCGATCCAGAACGGCAGCAGCCGGGTCGAGGCCCAGCGGGAGATGCTGGGCTACGACTATGCCCAGCTTGGTGCCGAGCTGGCGCGGCGCTGGAACCTCTCCGAGGCCTTCGTCGATGCCATCTCCCAGCAGCTTGACCCGCTCTCCCACGATCCAGTCAGCAAGGAGGCGGTGCTGATCCGCCTCGCCGTGTTTATCTCCTTCGCCTGGAACGCGGGCGTGCCTGCCCAGGCCATCATCGCCCGCTTCCCTAAACCGCTCGCCGACCAGTTGGGACTGGATCCCAAGTCGCTGGCAGGCCAGCTCGAAACACTGCATGAACAGGGTAATGCCCTCGCCGATCTTCTGACTCAATAAGCATCATGACCCATCCGTTTCTGTTTCATCCCCAGGTGGCGCCCTGGTTCAAAGAGAGCGCCGACGCACTGCAATTGACCCTCTTTAGCGAGCTGGATGCACCGATCCGCGAGGTGTGGCTGCGCCACGAGCCGGATAACGAGGAGTACCTGATCCCGATGACGGCGGTCTCCACCCGCGATCGGCTGCAGGTGTGGCAGGCGACCCTGCCGCTCATCAAGGGACAGGATATCCACCTCTACAGCTTCAAGTGCCTCACCGACGAGGAGCAGTGGTGGCTGCACGGGGCGGGCGTCAGCGCGTCCATGCCGCCACGGGAGCAGCATTTTCGCTTCAACAGCCTGCACCAGCCACCGGCCTGGGTGCAGGATCAGGTGTTCTACCAGATCTTCCCCGACCGTTTCTGCAACGGCGATCCGTCGCTGAGCGTCAAGCATCACGAGTACGAGTACCGTGGCAAAGCGGTGATCAGCAAGGCGTGGGGCGAGCCGGTCAGTCGCCACGAAGAGGGCCACGGCGCCTGCGAATTTTACGGCGGCGACCTGGCAGGCATCGATGCCAAGCTCCACTACCTGCAATCTCTCGGGGTGACGGCGCTCTACCTCAACCCCATCTTCGATTCGCCGAGCAACCACAAGTACGACACACAGGACTACTTCAAGGTCGATGCCCACCTCGGCAGCAACGAACAGTTCGCCGAGCTGACCCGCAACCTGCACCAGCGCGGCATGAAGATCATCCTCGATGCGGTGGTCAACCACACCTCTACCGAGCACCCCTGGTTCTGCCCGCCACTGGGAGCCCAGAGCAATCCGGACTCCCCGTGGCGCAGCTTCTACACCTTTGATAAAGAAGGGGATTACGTCAGCTGGAAGGGCATTCGCAGCCTGCCCAAGCTCGACTTCTCCTGCGAGAAGGTGCAAGACGCCGTCTATCGGGCCGACGACGCCATCCTCCGTTACTGGATGCGCGCCCCCTACCAGATCGATGGCTGGCGCTTTGACGTCATCCACATGCTGGGTGAGCGCGGCACCGCCGAGGGCAACCGCAGCCATGTACGCGCCATTCGCGGGGCAGTGAAGCAGGAGAACCCGGACGCCTATGTGCTCGGCGAACACTTCTTCGAGGCGAGCCAGTGGCTGCAAGGGGATCAGGAGGATGGCGCCATGAACTACTACGGCTTCGCCCATCCGATCCGCGCCTTCCTGGCGGGGCAGGATATCGCCTACCACCCCATCAAGATCAGCGCCGAAGAGCTGGATCGCTGGCTCAAGCTGGCGCGGGCCCACATCCCGTTCAAGAACCAGCTGGCCCAGTTCAACCTGCTGGACAGCCACGATACCGCCCGTTTCCTCCATCTGCTGGGTGAAGACAAGCAGCGGATGCAGCTGGCCGCCACCCTGCTGCTCACCTATATCGGTGTGCCCTCCATCTACTATGGCGATGAAGTGGGGCTCTCCGGCGGCAACGACCCGGACTGCCGCCGCTGCTTCCCGTGGGATACCACAGACTGGGATCATGTGCTGCACGACCACTATCGTCGGCTGATCCAGATCCGCCGCCAGCGCCCCTCCCTGCGCCGTGGCGATATCCAGACCCTCTACGCCGGGCCCCACAGCTATGTGTTCGCCCGTACCCTGCAAAGCGATCAGGTAGTAGTGGCTTGCAACCGCCATCCGAGCGAGCCGCGCACCATCAGCCTGCCCCTGTGGCAAACCGCTAGCCCCGCCAGCCGTTTCACCGACGCCTTCAACGGTGAGAAGTTTGAAGTGGTGCAGGGCGAGGTACAGCTCACCATCCCCGCCAACTCGGCGAGAGTGCTGATCTCCAGCTGAGCGGGCAACTGACGCGCTGAAAAACAAAACCGGAGCCCAAGGCTCCGGTTTTTTATTCCGTTCAATCCACCATGACGTCTGGCCCCTAACCAGCCGCCATCAGTAGTTGATACTGACGTAGGGCACTTCCGGCACCTGCCAGCGCTGCTTGAGGTAGACGGTGAGCACGAAGAAGAAGTTGGCCAGCAGGTTGGCGAAGCGATAGAGAATGGGATCGAAGGCCACCTCGCTCTCTTCCAGCCTGACCAGCAGCCGCACCACCTTCTTGCTGCCACAGCGGCACAGATGGAGGGTGGGGATGGGCTGCGGCCCCTGCGGCAGCACGAAACCGGTGACGCTGCCGCGACTCGCCTCGTTGTAGTGGTCGTAACGGGCCTTGAGCCACTCAAGATCTGCATCGAAGATCCCCAGCTTGCCGCGTACCGAGCCGTTTAGGTTGTAGATAAGTCGCTGCAACGCCGCGAGATCCGCCAGCATGGGCTCGGTATCCGCATCCGGCGCAAGGTGTGACAGCACGGCCCCAACCTGACAACAGAGCTCGTCGGTGGCGATTTCAAAATCACATTTGAGCGAGGTTTCGAAGATAAAGGGGTAGCAGAGCTCGCGCTTGTCTCTTGGCTTCTTGGGGTTCATGGGGCAACCGGATTGGAGAAAAGGCCAGTTTGCCAGCCCCGGAAAGGGCTGGCAAACGGCAGGTCATTACTTGCTTAACGCGCAGTGGCTCAGACGTTCTTACTGGTGGGCTCGGTGGAGGGCTGGAACTGGTTGATCATCCGCAGCGCCTCCAGCATCCGCTGGTTGAAGCTGGTGAAGCGATCGACCTGCAGCGGGTCTTCTTCCCCTCTCGCGGCCAGCACGGCAGGGGTCAGCGCCTGTTGCTGGGATGCTGGCAGCAGGGTATCCGCCTGTTTCTGTACCTGATCCAGCTTGGGCAGGTAGTCGGCAAACGGCTTGATCAGATCCTGCAGGGAGTGCGCCCCCTGATAGGTCTGGCTCAGCTTGACGCTCTGCTTGAGCTTGAGGGAATAAGAAGCCAGCTGGCTGTCATCCAGTTTCAGCTCGCCCGCCTTGTCCAGCAGATCCTCGAAGTTGCCGGAGAAGAAGCTCCCCGCCAGCTCGTCGATCCCCTTGACCAACTTGCCGATGGACTCCATCTCGTCGCTGCTGAGATCTCCCTCCAGCGAGAAGCTGAAGCTCTGGCTCGATTTGAGGCTGAACTGGCTGCCGCTCTCGCTGCTCTGGGACTTGGTCTGCCAGCTGTCGTTGAAGCGCAGCACCACCTTGTCGCCATCCTTGGTCTGGATCTCCAGATACCCCTGCTGGCGACTGGCCATCTCGGCCTGTCCCATGTCGGTCGGGGAGACCTTGCCGAAGAACTCCTTCTCGAACTCCTCGAGCCCTTTCTGGATCAGCTTGTAGCTCTGATCGATACCGGTTTTGATATCGTCGTTGTCGGTCGCCCACTTGCCGAGCTGTTTCTTCGCCTCGTCAAAGCCCTTGTCGACCCCCTTGCGGGCCTGCTCCATCATCCCGGTCAGGTCGTCGTCGGATTTGCCATCGGCCCGCGCGGCACCGAGCCGCCCGGTCACGAACTGCAGCACGTTGTCCGCCACCGACTGGAAGTCGAACAGGGTCTCCGGGGTGATCTCCTCGGGCTCTTTCACCTTCGGCGCCTGATAGCCCTGGCCGTTGATCTCCAGCGAGAACTGCAACGCCTGCTGGATCAGCACCTGCGCCCACTTGGGCGGCTTGTGCAAGGAGACCTCCTCCTCGCTCTTGACCTGTTTCTGCTCCGCCTGTTGCGGCGATTTGGGAGAAACACCCACTCCCTTGGGTTGGGCTGCGCCCACGCCTTCGATCTGCATAATGTGTCCTCCCACCATGCCTGTAGATCAGCTATCGGCCTGACTGAACACTTCTTGACCACAAAATGCTGGACAATCTGCGGCTGGCTTTTAAAATCGGGCCCCTTTGGGTGGCCTGTTGCCTTCCCCCGATTTCGACCCGGCCCGGCCGGTGTGCATGTGAGGTATTTATGACCCAGTCCCAACAGCCTTCCGCGAACGCTCCGGCGCCTAGAACCGCGGCCGACTATCAGGCCCAACTCGATGAAAAGCGCGCTCGCCTCACCGAGCTGTTTGCCGGCTTCACCCTCCCGGCGCTGGAAGTGCACAGCTCGCCGGCGGAGTACTACCGGATGCGCGCCGAATTTCGCATCTGGCACGAAGGGGATGACCTCTTCCACTGCATGTATGCCCCGGCGACCAAAGAGATCATCAAGATAGACCACTTCCCCACCGCCAGCCGCCTCATCAACCAGTTGATGCCGCTGCTGCTGGAGGGGCTGCGCCCGCATCCGGTGCTGCGCCGCAAGCTGTTCCAGATTGACTACCTCTCCACCCAGTCCGGCCAGATCATTGTCAGCCTGCTCTATCACCGCAAGCTGGAAGCAGAGTGGCAACAGGCCGCCGAAGCGCTGCAGGCCGATCTGCGCGCCAAGGGGTTCGAGCTGCAATTGATTGGCCGCGCCCACAAGCAGAAGATCTGTCTGGGGGATGACTTCGTCATCGAACAGCTCAACGTGGCGGGTCGCCAGCTCATCTACAAGCAGGTGGAGAACAGCTTCACCCAGCCCAACGCCGCCATCAACGAGCAAATGCTGGCCTGGGCGCTGGATGTGACCAAGAGGAGCGAAGGGGACCTGCTGGAGCTCTATTGCGGCAACGGCAACTTCTCCATCGCGCTGGCGCAGAACTTCCGCAAGGTGCTGGCCACCGAAATCGCCAAGCCGAGCGTCGACTCCGCCCAGTTCAACATCGCCGCCAACGGCGTCGACAACCTGATCATCCTGCGCATGTCGGCCGAGGAGTTCACCATGGCGATGCGTGGTGAACGGGAGTTCAACCGCCTCAAGGGGATCGACCTCAAGAGCTACCAGTGCAACACCATCTTCGTCGATCCGCCCCGCGCCGGTCTTGACGATGCCACCGTCAAGCTGGTGCAGGAGTACGACAACATCCTCTACATCTCCTGCAACCCAGAGACCCTGCAGGCCAACATGGCCGTGCTGGGCGAAACCCACGAGATCGCCCGTTTCGCCCTGTTCGACCAGTTCCCCTGGACCCATCACATGGAAGCCGGGGTCTATCTGCGCCGCAAGGCCGGTTGATTCAGGCAGACAGGAAAACAACAACAGGGCCGGATGGCCCTGTTTTGTTATTGACTGAACACCGGCCTCACTCCAGCCGGAAGTGACCCACTATCTCCCGCAGCCGGTCGTAGGTCTGCCCCATCGCCGCGGAGCTGGCAACCGTCGCTTCGCCATTGTGGGTCAGCTGGCGGATCACTTCAGCGATGGCGCTCATGTTGCGATTGATCTCTTCGGCCACCGCGCTCTGCTGCTCCGCCGCCGTGGCGATATGGCTGATGAGATCGTTGATCTCCACTACTTCCCCTGCCATCAGATCCAGCGACTCGTTGACCCTGGTGGTGTTCTCGGCCGCCCCCTGACAGCTCTGCTTGGTATTGCCCATGGCATCCACCACGGTGCGGGTGCCCCGCTGCAGGCTGGCCAGCATAGTCTGGATCTCGGCTGTGCTCTGCTGGGTGCGGGCGGCAAGGGAGCGAACCTCATCGGCCACCACTGCAAAGCCACGCCCCTGCTCGCCAGCACGAGCCGCCTCGATAGCAGCGTTGAGGGCCAACAGGTTGGTCTGCTCGGCAATGCTGCCGATCACCCCCAGCACGGAGCCTATCTGCTGCACATCCTGCTGCATCGCCTCGATGGAGCGGGCCGTCTCCTCCACCTCGTCCACCAGCGCCATCACGCTGGCCATCGCCTGATCCACCACCTGACGGGACTGGCTCGCCAGCTGCTGGCTCTGGCCGGTGAGCTGGGCGGTGCTGGCCGCACTCTCAGAGACGGAGACCGCGGTGCGGCTCATCTCGTTGATGGCGGTCACCACCTGTTCGGTCTCGCGCACGTGGTCCGCCAGCAGGGACTGGGCGGCACCGGTCTGGTTGGCTAGCCCTTCTATACCGCTGTTGAGCTGGCCGCTCGCCTGCCGCACCTCCCCCATCATCTCCTGCAGCCGCTCGATAAAGCGGTTGATGCCGGCCGAGATCTGGCCAAGGTCATCCTTGCTGGTTACCGCCAGTCGGCGGGTGAGATCGCCGCTGCCGCGGGAGAGCTCCAGCACCAGATCCCGCAGCGAGAGAATGGGGCGATAGGCCACGTTGAGTGCCAGCATTGCCAGCACCATCACCACGATCGCCACGCCGCACAGCGCCATGATGATCTGACCGTTGAGGGCCCGGGTCATGGCACGGATGTAGTCAAGGTCGATGTAGCCGGTCAGCGTCCAGCTGCTGCCACGAATATCCAGCTGGTTGGGACGCGCTTCGCTCTCCCCCTGCGGCTTGCTGTCATAGAGGTTGTTGCCCTGACTGTCGGCCAACGAGAAGTAGCGGCCATCGCCACTCATCTTCTCCAGCAGGCTTTTGAACTCGCTCATGTCGAGGTAGTAGAGATAGGCAGAATCGGCACCGCGCGGCACCAGAATGGTGATGACCGGCTTGCCATCCACTTGTTGCAGCGGGCTGACGGTGATCTGGTTGTTGGCGGCGGGGATCTGCTTGCGCAGGGCATCGACTTTGGCGCTGTCGTTGATGACCCCGCTCACATCGAAGGCCATGTCGCCGATCACCTTGACGATGTTGTGAAAGCCGGTCTCTTGCAGGGTCTTCTTGACGTTGGTCACCCCGAAGTTGAGGTTGGCGGCCAACAGGATTTTCTGATTGATGTCGCTGGCCAGCTTCTCTTTGACCAGAGTGATCTGCTCGGTGATGTTGTGGGTGGCCTGAGTGCGAATGTAGCCACTGATGAAGTAATTCACGCTGAGCCCGGCGGTGCCGATGGTGACCAGAATGGCCAGTAGCAGCAAGAGGTAAATCTTGACCTTGAATGGCATGGGTTCCCTCCAGAAGAGAGGGCTGGCAACGCCAACCCTCCCTGCCAATCGTTATTTCTTCTTGGCGTACTTCATGGAATCCAATGCCACCGCCAAAATGATGATGCCGCCCTTGATGATGAACTGCCAGTAAGGGCTGACCCCGATATAGGTCAAACCATAGTTGATCAGGGTGAAGATAAGTACGCCGGTGATCACACCCGCGACCGTTCCCACCCCGCCGGCAAACGACACGCCGCCCACCACGCACGCCGCGATGGCATCGAGCTCGTACATGAAGCCGAGGTTGTTGGTGGCACTGCCGATCCGGCCCGCTTCCAGCATGCCGCCGAAGGCGTAGAAGACCCCAGCCAGCGCATAGATCATCACCAGATTGACTGCCACGTTGACGCCAGAGACCTTGGCTGCCTCGGGGTTGCCGCCGATGGCGAAGATGTTCTTGCCAAAGCGGGTCTTGTTCCACAGCACCCAGACAAAGACGCTGGCGATGGCCGCATAGAAGGTGAGATAGGAGAGCTTGAATCCGCCGATCCGGATAAACCCTTGGGCGAAGCTGGAGAAGCGGGGGTCAAACCCGGCCACCGGCGAAGCACCCACCGAGTCAAAGTAGAGGGAGTTGATACCGTAAACGATGATCATGGTGCCCAGGGTAGTAATGAACGGGGTGACGTTCAGGTAGGCCACGATCAGACCGTTGACCAGACCAATCAGCGCCCCCACCACACACACCAGCAGGATCACCACCGGAATGGGTACCTCCCCCAGCGTCGGGAACACCTTGTTGACGTTGGTCAGCGCCTGCAACATGGTTGCCGCGATGAGTGCAGCCAGACCGACCTGTCGACCGGCCGAGAGATCCGTCCCCTGGGTGATGATGATGCCCGCCACCCCCAGCGCTATGATGACCCGCACCGAGGACTGGGTCAGGATGTTGCTGAAGTTGGTGAGGCTCAGGAAGGAGGGCTCCTGGATCACGATGACCATGAGCAGCACCAGCAGCACCAGATAGATGGCGTTTTCCTTGAGCGCCTGCATCAGATTGAAATTTTTAGCCGACTCCATAAATGTCTTCCTGTCTCTAGAGGTACAGAGATGCCAGGCGCAGTATCTCGCTCTGGTCAGTTTCTTTGGTATTGACGATCCCGGCGACCCGGCCATTGCTCATCACCATGATGCGGTCGGTGATCCCCAGCAATTCCGGCATCTCTGACGAGATGATGATGATCCCCTTGTCCTTCTTCGCCAGCTCCAGGATGAGCTGGTAGATCTCGAACTTGGCCCCAACGTCGATGCCGCGGGTGGGCTCGTCGAGCATCAGGATCTCCGGCTGGGTCAGCAGCCAGCGACCGATGATCACCTTCTGCTGGTTGCCCCCGGAGAGGGAACCGATCTGGGTCTGCTGGGTCGGCGTCTTGACCCGCATGGAGTCGATCACCCACTGGGTATCGCTCTTCATCTTGTTGTCGCTGAGCAGCCCCATGGAGCCCTTGTAGCTGTCCATGTTGGCGATCAGGGAGTTGAAGGCGATATCGAGCCGGGAGTAGATACCGGTGGATCGGCGCTCTTCCGTCACCAGCGCAAAGCCGTTGCGGATCGCTTCGTGGGCGTTGTGGTTGGCCACCTCTTTGCCGTGCAGCTTGATGCTGCCCTGACTGCGATCACGAATACCGAACAGGGTCTCGACGATGTCGGTGCGCTTGGCCCCCACCAGTCCGGCGATGCCGAGGATCTCCCCCTTGTGCAGGTTGAAGGTCACATCCTGAATGGAGGGCTGGTTCTTCGCCGTCAGATGTTCGATCTCGAGGATCACCTCTTTCGGCAGGTTGGTTTTTTCAGGGAAGCGCTGAGTCAGTTCACGGCCGACCATCATGCCGATGATCTGATCCATGGTCATGCCCTTGAGCGGCTGGGTTGCCACCCACTGGCCATCCCGCAATATGGTGATCTCGTCACAGAGCTGGAAGATCTCCTCCATCTTGTGAGAGATGTAGACGATGCCGCACCCCTTCTCCTTCAACTTGTTGATGATCTTGAAGAGGTGGTTCACCTCTTTCTCGGTCAGCGAGGAGGTGGGTTCGTCCATGATGACGATCTTGGCATCGTAGGAGAACGCCTTGGCGATCTCGATCATCTGCATCTGGGAGACCGACAGGGTCGCGACCTTGACCCTGGGGTCGATGTCGATATCGAGTTCATCGAAAATACGCTTGGTGTCGTCATACATCTTGCCGTGGTCGATGAACCACCCCTTGGTCGGGTAGCGGCCGAGCCACATGTTGTCCATCACAGTACGCTGCAACACCAGGTTGAGCTCCTGATGCACCATGGAGACGCCATTTTCCAGCGCTTCTTTCGAGGAGGTGAAGTTGATCTCCTGCCCCTTGAAGAAGATCTTGCCCTGATCCTTCTCGTAAATGCCGAACAGGCACTTGAGCAGTGTGGATTTTCCCGCTCCGTTCTCGCCCATCAACGCATGCACAGAATGAGGACGGACCCGTAAATTGACATTATCGAGTGCCTTGACGCCGGGAAAGCTCTTACTGACGTCAATCATCTCCAACAGCCATTCTGATTGTTGCTGTGTTGTCATATCAGCCATCACATCTGGTTGAAAAAAGGGCAAGGGGATCTCCCTTGCCCTGGAGGAGGGAATTACTCGAATTGGGACAGGTTGTCTTTATCCACACCGACGTAGGCAACACGTACTACCTTGTCGACGATATTCCACTTGGTGCCTTCACCGGCCGGTTTGCCTTCAGCCAGGTTCTTGGTCAGCTCGAAGGTGGCTTTGGCCTGGTTGGCCGCATCGTTCAGCACGGTACCCGCCATGGCACCGCTCTTGACCATGGCCAACGCTTCCGGCAGCGCATCGACGCCGAATACCGGAATGGCAGTCTTGCCCTGGGCTTTCAGTGACTCGACTGCACCCATTGCCATGCCGTCGTTGTTGGCGATGACCACTTCGATCTTGTTGGCGTTGGGGCCGGAGATCCAGGCGTCCATCTTGTCTTTCGCCATGGCGGTATCCCACATACCGGTATCCATGTGCAGTTGCTCGGTCTTGACGCCACCATCGTTCAGGGTCTTGACCACGTAGGAGGTGCGCGCTTCGGCATCCGGGTGACCCGGCTCCCCTTTCAGCAGCACGAACTGGATCACGCCATCCTTGTTCAGATCCCACTCCGGATGGGCTTTCCAGTGTTTGGCAATCAGCTGACCCTGGATGATCCCTGACTCCTTGGAGTCGGTGCCCACGTAGTAGGCCTTGTCGTAGCTGGCCAGATCGGTAGCGCTCGGTTCCTTGTTGTAGAAAACAACCGGGATATCTTCGCCACGGGCTTTCTCAATCACCACCGGGGCCGCAGCCGGGTCAACCAGGTTGATGGCCAGCGCCTTCACCCCTTTGGCCAGCAGCACGTCGATCTGGTCGTTCTGCTTGGACTGGTCGTTCTGGGAGTCGTTCATCAGCAGCTCCACCCCCGGAGTGGCTGCCGCCTCCTTCTCGATGGCCTTGCGCACGACCGCCATGAAGTTGTCGTCGTATTTGTAGACGGTTACCCCGATACGAGTGTCAGCTTGGGCATTGGCTCCAGCCATCATGCCCATCAGCAGGGCGGCAACTGTGGTCAGTTTTTTCATTATGTGTGCTCCGATGTGTCTATCTGTGTTGTAGGGTGGCGAGCAATTGAGCAAGCGCCAATCAATGTAATCAGTTTGTTGTCATTTCTTCTGTGATCATGACGACAAAATGAAAACGATTACACTCTGTTACATTGAAACTTTGTTTTTATTTTTCAAATACATACAAATTAAAGTTAGATTTGAGACTCAATCTTTCCCACAGCATTGAGGCTAGTCGTTACTGGTCTGTTGTCAAAATGGCGCACTGGCTAGGCAGTCGCCTCCATAGCTGGCTTAACGGAGAGTGCAGCTCCAACGGTAACGACGCTCAAGCAGTTGATACTCGGGACGCACGCTCTGGCTCCAGGAGTCATCACCGCCCACCCCCATGTGGGCGCCATCGAGACAGACCCACAGCCCATCTTCGGCCACCAGATCGCTCTGGTGACGGGCGGCGGCCAGCTGCTGCTGACTGAAGCGGCTGGCACTGAAATGGAAGCTGCCGTTCACCGTCGTGCTGCCCAGCTGCAGCTGACGAGTATCGCAGCGCAAGCCGTTGTCGCTCGGGAAGATGTAAGGGGTGTGCATGGCCTCCAGCGGCAAACTCCAGCGCCCCAGATCGGCACCCAGCAGGCGATCCGGATAGTTCTCGTGAGGGCCACGCCCCAGCCATTCGGCTCGCGCCGGTACCTCGGCCAGATGAAGCAGCAGACCGATCCGCGGCAGCGAAGGCAGCGCTTGCGCCAGCTCGGTCTCTATCTCCAGGCTCATGGCTCCATCGTCGGTAAAGCGGTGATGCCAGTGACTCACCAGCAGCAGCTCATCGTGATGGAAGTAGCCATGACTAACCCGGATATCCCCTCCGGCGACCACGATCCCCAGACAGCGGTGCTGCCACTGATCGAGACCACACGCCTGCCAGCGAGCAATCCAGGAGTTGGGGTCGGCGTGATCCGCTTCGCTGGTGCCGATGTCGTTGTCGAGCGGCGCCCGGTAGAAGTGATCCATGATCGGCGCCAACAACTGCTCCTGCCCCGATTTTTGCCAACTGGTGATGCGGCCGCTCTGCTTGTCGAGCCACCACTGGCTGTTTGCGGCAGTGACCAACCAGCCATCCGGCTGCTCGCTCAGGGTAGCGGCAGCGACCGGCGCTGGCAGGGCAAGGGGGCTCGGCAGGGTGAACTGCTGACGGGCGACCTTGTGATCTGCCTGCGACCAGGGGGTGGCCTGGGGCTGAACGATGGCCAGATCTAGCCAGGCCAGTGAGCCTGCCGTAAAGGGAGGCAGCCTCTCGCTCAGGGTCAACTCGACCACCCCTTGCGGCTCCAGCATGAGGGAAACCTCCCCCTGCTGCTGCACATGGCCGTTCTCACACAGCTGCCAGCAAAGCCGCTCGTTATCGGTTTCCCGAAACAGGTATTCACTCTCGATCCTCACCCGCAGCGGGGTGTGCTCGAGCAGGGTGAAGCGGAACGGCTGTTGGGCGCGCTTCGCTTCGCACAGGGCGGGATGGGGGGTGCGATCAGGGAACAGCAGGCCATTGCAGCAGAACTGGCGATCGTTTTGCACATCACCGAAGTCGCCGCCATAACCCCAGTAGTGACGGCCATCGGCGGTGTATTTGTCGAGCCCCTGATCGACCCAATCCCAGACAAACCCGCCTTGCAGACGTGGATGATCGCGAAACGCCTGCCAATAGTGGCCGTAGCCCCCGAGACTGTTGCCCATGGCGTGGGCATATTCGCAGAGGATCAGCGGTCGGTGCTCGCCGGGCAGGCCGATCCACTTGGCCAGCGCCCACTTGGGCACCGCCGGGAAGGGCTGATCCTGATGGGTTCTGGCATACATGGGGCAGATGATGTCGGTCGCCGGGGTATCGGCCCCGCCCCCCTCGTACTGCACCGGACGGCTCGGATCGCTGCGCTTTATCCAGCCATACATGGCATCGTGGGCCGGGCCGTAACCCGACTCGTTGCCCAGCGACCAGATGATGATGGAGGGGTGGTTGAAATCCCGTGCCACCATGCGGGTCGCCCGCTCCAGAAAAGCGTTGCTCCAGGCGGGATCCCGCGCCAGCCGCCCCATGGGGGTCATGCCGTGGGTCTCCAGATTCGCCTCGTCCACCACATAGAGACCGAGCCGATCACAAAGGCGATAGAAGTCGGGGTGGTTGGGATAGTGAGAGCAGCGCACCGCATTGAAGTTATGGCGCTTCATCAGCAGCAGATCCCGCTCCATGGTGGCGCGATCGATGGCATAACCCTTGGCGGGGTGATGCTCGTGACGGTTGGCACCGCGAATAAGCAGCGGCTGACCGTTGACCCGCAGCAGGCCACCACGGATCTCCACCACCCGAAAGCCCACATCGCACGCTTCGCTCTCGATGGCCTGGCCCTGCTCGTCCAGCAAGGTCAGGGTCAGACGATAGAGATGGGGCGTCTCGGCGCTCCACTTGCGCGGCGCAGCCACATCGATCCACAGTTCGGCGCGATCGTCGTAAGCCCCTTTTTCATCAATGGCTTGGGTGCCGATCAGTTGGCGCAGGGTCGCGATCCGCTCGCTGCCGTCATAGAGATTGGCCTCAACCGACAGACCGGTCGCATTGGCCGCCTGCAGTGCAATCTTGAGACGGCCATCCCGATAGCAGGCATCCAGTTCAGGCGTCACCCGCATATCCATCAGATGGCGGGACGGTTTGTGCAACAGGCTGACGGAGCGGAAGATCCCCGACAGCCACCACATATCCTGATCTTCCAGATAGGATCCGTCGGACCAGCGCAGCACCAGCACCGCCAGCCGGTTGCGACCGCTCTGCAGATATGGGGTCAGATCGAATTCGGCGGGCAGCCGGCTGTCCTGGGAGTAGCCGACCCAGCGACCGTTGCAGAAGAGGTGGAAGGCACTGCTCACCCCGTCGAAGATGATCCGGCTCTGGCCGCTGGCCAGCCAGTCGGCGGGCAGTTCGAACTCGCGGGAGTAGCAGCCAGTAGGATTCTCTGCTGGCACTCGCGGTGGATCGCAGGGAAAGGGGTACTTGATATTGGTGTAGATGGGGCCATCGGTGAGCAGCCGCGCAGCCGGATAGGCGGCATCCAGCTGCCAGTTGCCCGGCACGGTAATGGGAGTGGCATCAGCCAGATCCTGCACCTGCCAGATCTCGGGCACCAATTCGGGAGCGGCAAAGAAGGAGAAGCGCCACTCGCCATCGAGCAAGAGACGGGAGGAAGAGGCCAGGTCACCCCTGGCATCCGTTTCGCTGCGCCAGCTGAACATAGGGGTATGGGCAGCCAAGCGGTTTACCGAAGTAATCGCCTGAGTCTGCCAATCCTGACGCGCCACTATCTCCCTGAGCATTCACTCTCTCCCTGCTGATTGGAAAACGTATTCAGTCTAGAGAAGTATGACACTGGGAACGGCGATCTCGCTCACACAGATGTAAACGATTACACTGTTTTTGTTAAGTAAAGCGGAGTAAAAATGATTAAAAACAGGTAAAACAATAACTGTGCAAGAAACGGCCCCGAACAGGGCCGCAAAAGGGGGCTATCCGGCCCGAACCGGTGCCACCGAGTGGCGATTGATCAGGGTGGGGGTATAGATCCGGCTCTGGGTCGCGTCACTCTCCCCCGCCGCCAGCTGAATGGCCAGCTTGGCCGCCTGGGCCGCCATCAACTCGATGGGATAGCGCATGGTGGAGAGCTTGGGCCTCAGGTATCTGGCATAGATGATGTCATCGAAGCCCACCACCGAAACCTCCTCCGGCACTCGCAGGCCGTTGTCGGCCAGCACTGAGATGGCGCCCGCCGCCATGGCATCGTTATAGGCAACCACGGCGGTCACCTTGAGCCCCTTGGCCAACAGGTTGAGCATGGCGCGCTCCCCCCCCTCCTCGTTCGGGGTGCCACTCTCGATAAGCTCGGGATCGGCTGCCAGACCAGCCTCCATCAGCCCATCCTGATACCCCTGCAGACGCAAGGTGGCATCCTCGATGGCGTGATCAGAGCTGATAAAGGCGATATGGCGGTGGCCCAGTTCGATCAGGTGGCGAGTCGCCGTAGCCGCCCCCAGCCGGTTGTTGAGGGCGATGCAGCGCCCCTTAAGGGCCGGAATATCACGGTTGATCAGCACCATACCGGGCACCCGCATGGCGTAATCGTAAAGTTCCTCGTCGCTCAGCGCCTTGCTGTGCACCACCAGCGCCTCGCAGCGCTTGCCGATCAGCAGCTCGATCGCTTCACGCTCCTGACGCGCCTTGTGAAAACCGTTACCCATCAGCAGGTGAAGGTTCTGCTCGACGGCCACGCCGGAGACCCCCTTCACCAGTGCACCGAAGAAGGGATCGGCTACATCACCGACCACCACCCCCATGGTGTCGCAAGTCTGGTTCACCAGTGCCCGCGCGTTGGCGTTGGGGGTATAGCCCAGTTCGGCCATGGCCTTCTGCACCACTTCGCGAGACGCGGCGCTGGCCTTGGGGGAGTTGTTCATCACCCGTGAAACCGTTGCCACCGACACATTGGCCAAACGGGCGACATCCTTGATGGTGCTCATACTGTTTTCACTTATTTCACTGTGCAATAGAGCGCCATTATACCCAGCAAACCCATTGAAAACAGAGGTGAAACGCATATCTGCCGTCAGGATGACCACAGAAATAGTGTAATCGTTTACACTGTTTTGCAAGCAAGCTCACAGTTTGGTCGCCACACCCTCGGCTAGACTCCTTCCAGACACTTTTCAGTGGAGAGCAAGATGAACGTTCTGGTCACCGGCGGTTGCGGATATATCGGCAGCCACACCTGTCTGGCCTTGCAAGCGGCAAGCATGAATCCCGTGGTGGTCGACAACCTCGGCAACAGCAAACGCAGCGTGCTGGCCCGAGTCGCAGCCATCAGCGGCCAACAACCCGTTTTCTATCAAGGAGATATTCGCGATGCCGCCCTGCTGGACCGGATCTTCGCCGAGCAGCAGATCGATGCGGTGATCCACTTTGCCGCCCTCAAAGCGGTCGGTGAATCGACCCGCATTCCACTGGATTACTACGAGAACAATCTCGGTGGCACCCTCACCCTGCTGCAGGCGATGAAGCGGGCCAATGTGCACAATCTGGTGTTCAGCTCCTCTGCCACCGTCTATGGCGATCCCGCCAGCCTGCCGATCCGCGAGGATTTCTCTCGCAGCGCCACCAACCCTTACGGGCGATCCAAGCTGATCATCGAGGAGATCCTCGAAGATCTGCAGCTGGCCGAGCCCCACTGGAGCATGACCCTGCTGCGCTACTTCAATCCGGTCGGCGCCCACGAATCGGGCACCATGGGTGAAGACCCGCAAGGTATCCCCAACAACCTGATGCCCTATATCACCCAGGTGGCCATTGGCCGTCGCGACTGCCTCTCGGTCTTTGGAAACGATTACCCCACCCCGGATGGCACCGGCGTGCGCGACTACATCCACGTGATGGATCTCGCCGAAGGGCACGTCAAGGCGTTGCAACACTGCGCTGGCAAGGGTGGCGTGCACACCTACAACCTGGGCACCGGCCAGGGTCAGAGCGTGTTGCAGCTGGTCGCTGCCTTTTCCAATGCCTGCGGCAAGCCGCTGCCGTTTCGCATCGAACCGCGCCGTCCCGGCGATATCGCCGCCTGCTGGGCCGATCCGGCCAAGGCCGAGCGGGAACTGGGCTGGCAGGCGACCCGGGACATAGACGCCATGTGCGCCGACAGCTGGCGCTGGCAATCCACCAATCCGAACGGTTACGAGGAGTAGGCCTGCCTGCTCCTCGGTAATAAACGACTCTATTTTTCAATACCTTACTCAGGAGAGATGATGTTTAACCCCGTCGATCATCCCCATCGCCGCTTCAACCCGCTGACCGGCCAGTATGTGCTGGTCTCCCCCCACCGGGCCAAACGCCCCTGGCAGGGGCAGGTTGAGAAGGTGAGTCAGGCCCCCAAACAGGCCCACGATCCCGACTGCTTCCTCTGCGCGGGCAACACCCGGGTCACTGGCGACATCAACCCCGACTACAAGGGCACCTTCGTCTTTACCAACGACTTCGCCGCCCTGATGCAGGATACCCCGGCCGCCGATAGTGCCAGCGATCCCCTGCTGAAGCTGGAAGCCGCCCGCGGCACCAGCCGGGTGATCTGCTTCTCGCCGGATCACGGCAAGACCCTGCCCGAGCTGCCGCTACCCGCCATCGAGGGGGTGATCACCACCTGGATGGATCAGGTCGCCGAGCTGTCGGCCCAGTGGGAGTGGGTGCAGGTCTTTGAAAACAAAGGGGCCGTCATGGGCTGCTCCAACCCGCACCCCCACGGCCAGATCTGGGGCAGCGACTTCCTGCCCAACGAGATCGCCCGCGAAGAGCAGCACCAGCGTGACTGGCTGGCCGAGCATGGCCGTCCCATGCTGCTGGAGTATGTGGAGCGGGAGCTGGCGGATCGCTCGCGTATCGTGGTGGAGACCGAGCACTGGCTTGCCGTGGTTCCCTTCTGGGCCGCCTGGCCGTTCGAAACCCTGCTGCTGCCCAAAGCGCACGTCCCCTCCATGCTCAATCTGACCCAGGCACAGCAACAGGATCTGGCGGTGGCGCTCAAGGAGCTCACCAGCCGTTACGATAATCTGTTCGAGTGCAGCTTCCCCTACTCCATGGGCTGGCACTTTGCACCGCCCAAATCGGATTGCCCCGAGGCGTGGCAGCTGCACGCCCACTTCTATCCGCCCCTGCTGCGCTCCGCCACCGTGCGCAAATTCATGGTCGGCTTCGAGATGCTGGCCGAAACCCAGCGCGACCTTACACCCGAGCAGGCTGCCGAGCGGCTGCGTGCCCTGAGCCCCGTTCACTACACCCAGACCAGCCACACCAATGAGGAGGCCCTATGACCCCCAGCCAACGCGTCAGCACCGTTTTTGCCGAGCAATTTGCCAAAGCGCCCGATCTGCTGGTGCGCGCCCCCGGCCGCGTCAACCTCATCGGTGAACATACCGACTACAACGACGGCTTCGTGCTGCCCTGTGCCATCGACTACGAGACCTGCGTCGCCATCGGACTGCGCGATGACCGGCAAGTACAGGTGATCGCCGCCGACTACGACAACCAGCGCGACCAGTTCGACCTCGACCAGCCCATCGAGCACCACCCCAGCCAGCGCTGGAGCGACTACATCCGCGGCGTGGTGAAATATCTGCAGGAACGTGGATATGCCCTGCGCGGCCTCGATCTGGTGGTCTCCGGCAACGTGCCGCAGGGGGCGGGACTCTCCTCCTCCGCCTCGCTGGAAGTGGCTATCGGTCAGGCCTTCAAGGAGGCACTGGGGCTCGCCATCACTCAGGCGGAGATCGCCCTCAACGGTCAGCAGGCGGAGAACCAGTTCGTCGGCTGCAACTGCGGCATCATGGATCAGATGATCTCCGCCAGCGGCAAAACCGACCACGCCCTGCTGCTCGACTGCCGCTCGCTGGAGACTCGCCTCATCCCCATGCCCACCGATCTGGCGGTGCTGATCGTCAACTCCAATGTGCGCCGCGGTCTGGTAGACAGCGAATACAACACCCGTCGTCAGCAGTGCGAAGCGGCCGCCCGCCACTACGGAGTCAAGGCGCTGCGCGATCTCGATCTGGCAGCTCTCGAAGCAGGCAAGGCCGGACTGGATGAGGTCTGCTACCGCCGTGCCCGCCACGTGGTAGGCGACAATACCCGCACCCTGGCCGCCGCCGATGCGCTGGCGCAAGGGGATCTGGTTCGTCTCGGCGAGCTGATGGCCGATTCACACGCCGCCATGCGCGATGACTTCGAAATCACAGTGCCTGCCATCGACGGTCTGGTAGAGATCATCAAGGCCAGGATCGGCACCGAAGGCGGCGTGCGGATGACTGGCGGCGGCTTCGGCGGGTGCGTGGTCGCCCTGCTGCGCCCCGAGAAGGTGGCCGAGGTGATCGCCGCGGTTGAAGCCGAGTATCCGACCCGCTTTGGCCTCAAGGCTGACTGCTACGTCTGCTCTGCCAGCGCCGGTGCAGGCAAGCTATGAGCAGCGCCATGACGCCATTCGAGCTGGAAAACGAGGAGGGGCTGCGCCTGCGCGGCCTCGACTTCGGCGCCACCCTCACCTCCCTCACCCTGCCGGTGGCGGGCAAACGGCGCGAAGTCCTGCTGGGTTGTGCCGACGACGCCTATCCCACCCAGCAGGTGTGGCTGGGTGCGGTGGCCGGGCGTTTTGCCAACCGCATCGGCGGTGCCGAGCTGGTGCGTGATGGACAGCGCTGGCAGCTGAATGCCAATCAGGCACCCAACTGTCTGCACGGCGGGCAGGCAGGCTTTCATCGCCAGCGCTGGCAAATCAGGGAGCTGGAGGCGGATCGGGTCAAGCTGGCGTTGCTCTCCCGGGCGGGAGATCAGGGCTTTCCCGGCAATCTGCGGGTCACCCTGGAGTACCGGCTGGAGCAGAGCGATCTGGTGGTCGATTTTGTGGCCAGCACAGATGCAGCGACGCCGGTCAGTCTCACCAGCCACGCCTACTTCAATCTCGATGGGCAAACCGATGGCGAAGATGTCCGTGACCACCTCATCAGCATCAATGCCGACCACTTCCTGCCGACCGACCCGAGCGGTTTACCGATCGCCATCACTCCGGTGGAGGGGCCATTCGATCTGCGCCGCGAGCGCCTGATTGGCCAGGATTGGCTGAACCATCCCCAGCAACAACAGGCCAAGGGGTACGATCACGCCTTTGTGCTCAACGGCCCGACATCAGAATGGGCCGCTCGCGTGGTATCGGGTGACAGACAGCTGGCGATGGAGGTCTACACCAACCAGCCCTCGCTGCAGTTCTATACCGGCAACTGGTTGGCCAATACCCCGAACCGCAGCGGCCTGTCACACCGGGATCACGACGGCTTCTGTCTTGAGGCGCAACAGCTGCCGGACAGCCCCAATCGCCCCGAGCTGGGCAACCCCTGGCTGCTGCCGGGCGGGCGTTATCACCACCAGACCCGCTACCGCTTTATCCGCGACTGACTTAAAGGTTTCATGATTTTTACATAGCCTCAGCAGTGACTATCGAGCAAGATAAGTCGCCCCGAGACCTTCCCGGGGCGTTTTTACATCAACGAAGTTAAGGATTGTTTGTTCGATGACTGACACTTATAGCCTGCTGGTCGCCTTTATTCTGGGCGTCGTCGAGGGGCTGACTGAGTTCCTCCCCGTCTCCTCCACCGGCCACATGATTATCGTCGGCCATCTGCTGGACTTTGAAGGGCCCAAGGCTGCCACTTTCGAAGTGGTGATCCAGCTTGGCTCCATCCTCGCCGTGGTCGCCGTCTTCTGGCGCCGCCTGTTTGGCCTGATTGGCATCCACTTCGGCCAGAAGCCGTCCCGGGATCACGCCACCCTGTCGCTGATCCACGTCATCCTCGGCATGATGCCCGCCATCGTGGTCGGTCTGGCCATCCACAGCTGGATCAAGGCCAACCTGTTTGGTCCGCAGACCGTCATGTACGCGCTGGTCGCGGGCGGCATCCTGCTGATCATCGCCGAGAAGTTCCGCCCGGCCGTCACAGCTGAAACCCTGGATGACATCAGCTACAAGCAGGCGTTTGGCATCGGTCTGTTCCAGTGTCTGGCCCTGTGGCCCGGCTTCTCCCGCTCCGGCGCCACCATCAGTGGTGGCATGCTGATGGGGATCAGTCGTCACGCAGCCGCCGAGTTCTCCTTCATCATGGCGGTGCCCATGATGGTGGCGGCCAGCGGGCTTGATCTCTACAAGAGCCGCGATTTCCTCTCGATGGCCGACTTCCCGATGTTTGCAGTGGGCTTTATCACCGCCTTCGTGGTAGCGATGTTTGCGATCAAGACCTTCCTGACATTGATCCGCCGCATCGACTTTATCCCGTTCGCCATCTACCGCTTTGTCGTGGCATTCGCCGTCTATCTGGTGTTTGTCGCCTGACCGGCAGCCAGCCATGAAATGACAAAAGGGACCAACTTGGTCCCTTTTTCTATGGCGTCATGGTGCTCAGTAGAGGTGCTGGCTGATGCCGTTCAGCAGCCGCGACAGCCCCTTGGTAAACTGCACCGGCGCATCCTGCACCGTGTAGCAAAGGCAGCCATCCGGCGTGTGCGGGCTGTGGGAGTGGCTGGCATCGCGCCAGATGAAATCTCCCGCCTTGTAAAGGGTATCGCCATCCTGAATATTGCCAGCCAGCAGCAAGGTCAGCTCATAGCCCTGATGGGTGTGCTCGGGGATGCGGCCGCCCGCTTCGATATGGAGCAAACTGGCGCGCGCCCCCATCTCGTCCAGCGGCAAACTATGCTGACGAATAGCCCCGATATGGCGCCACTTGGGCGAACGATAACGGGCCAGCACCCGTGGCAAACGGTAGGCGTGACCGGCCACCTCCAGCTCGCAGGGCTGGGCTCGGGGCTGGTCGTGTGTTGGCTCGGAGAGGGGCTCTGCAAACGGCTGGGCCAGAATATCCGCCAGCATGGCGTCGAATCCGGCGTCCAGTCCCACTTCATCGCGGGAGGCCAGCTCGGGCTCTGCTGGCGAGGCAAGATATTGCTGCGCCAGCTCCTCTTCGAATGTCTTCAGTCGTGCAGCACAATCGGGGCAGAGTTCACAGTGGGCGGAGAGCCCTACCGCCAGCGGCAGAGGGAGCTCATCGGCGGCGAAGGCACGCAGCATAGGGTCGGTCGGATGGGCTTTAATCATGGCCTTGCTCCACTTGCTCTTTCAGTTTCTGTAACGCCAGTCTGAGGCGGGACTTGATGGTACCGAGCGGCACGCCGAGTCGCTCCGCCAGCTCTTGCTGGGAGAACTCCTGCAGATAGATGCCGCGCACCACCTGCTGTTGCGGCTCCGGCAGGGTGCCCAGATAGTGGGCCATCTGACGGGTCAGCACCGCATCCTCACCGCCGCTCAGGTGCTCCTCTTCGGCCTGAAACTCCAGCACCGGCCACAGTTCCTCGGCACAGAGATCCTCCTTGCTGGCGCGACGACGGCGCAGCATGTCGAAGCACTGGTTGCGCATCACGGTGTAGATCCAGGTGGTCGGCGCCCCCTTCTCGGGGTGGTAGAGGCGCGCTTTCTGCCACACCAGCAGCATGGTCTCCTGCACCAGCTCCATGGCGTTGGCTTCGCTGCCGAGGTGGCGCAAGCCGTAGCTGCGAATGCGCGGCGCAAAGTGTTGGAACAGGCGGGCAAAAGCAGCCTTGTCGGCCTGCTCTGCCACCCTGATCAGCAGAGATTTGAGGTCGCCATCCGGGTTATCCATCACGGGCGAGGTCCTGCGTATGGTCGAGTGTGGTTGGCCAGTATATGCCATTGCGCCATCCCTTTGGTGTGCTGTCGAACATGCTGTGGTGATGACTTGTACGGCGCTGCGGCGCTGGCGGATCAGCAGGTCAGAAAAAATCAGTGGCTGGCCACCAGAACCCCCTTGAGCAGGGCGATGGCGGGCTGATTGTCGGCAGCGGCCAGCAGCAGCTGCTTCTGTTCGGGGGGGATCGGCAGCACCTCCAGCCAGCGCTGGGCCACCCAGTTGCCATCATCCCAGCGGGGGGCGGGATAGAGGGCGGCATAGTCGGGATAGTCGGCAAACACCTCCCGCAACGCCTCGACCAGCGGTTGCTGATCGGGATGGAGCCGGCGGGGCGGCCAGGCCGTCAGCGGCGTCACCTCGCCGATACGCAGGCCATCCTGCTCCTGCCACAGATCCTCTATCTGCACCCGCTCCATCCCCTGCACCGTGATCCCCAGCATGCCGTCCGGCAGCCGGTCGAAATCGATGATGGTGACCCGGGTGGCGATGGGCAGCATGTTGCGCAGGGCGTCGGGCTGGCGAGGGTCCACCATGCAGAGGGCAAAGCCGGACTCCCCCGCCTCGGCGATCATCCGCTGGTATCTCGGTTCGAAGATCCGCAGCGGCATGACGCCGCCGGGCAGCAGGTGGGCAGATAGGGGAAACAGCGCCAGTCGCATCGCAAACTCCTCGGTTGGGAACCTCTGTTAATACGCCGGGCCAGAGGGAGGAGATCATTCCCGTCATCGGAAAGGAAAAACCCTTAACAATCAGGGGAAAATAGCCTGGACAAGCCGCTTCGATATGCAGTAGAAATGGATAAGCACCGTAATTTCCGCCCAATATTCTGGAATATGGCGCTAAACGCAGTGAAATATCCGCCCGACAGCGAGCGGCGGGTCATCCCTATAGTTTTCTCGGGCCGATGCGGGTAAAATTCACGCCCTTATATATCAGTCATTTTTCGACGCGCAACCTTGGTGGTCAGTTATGAAAGAGCATATTCATCATCTACTTGAACAAACGGTAGCCAATCTCAAGTCAGCAGGCGTCCTGCCGGCGGACCTGGAAGCCCGCGTGCAAGTAGACCGATGCAAGGAAAAAGCTCACGGCGACCTGGCTACCAACCTGGCCATGCTGCTGGCCAAACCGGCCCGCAAGAATCCCCGTGAGCTGGCAGCGGCCATCATCGAGCACCTGCCCGCCTCCGACCTGATCGCCAAGGTCGAGATCGCTGGCCCCGGCTTCATCAACTTCTTCTTCGACCAGCGCTGGCTGGCCGGTCAGGTCGAGGCCATGGTGACCTCTGCCAACGCCAACGTACGGTTGCCCGCGCCACAAACCGTGGTGGTGGACTACTCCGCCCCCAACGTGGCCAAAGAGATGGCGGTGCACCACATCCGCTCCACCGTACTCGGTGACGTAGCTGCGCGCGCGCTGGAATTCCTCGGCCACAAAGTGATCCGCGCCAACCACATCGGCGACTGGGGCACCCAGTTCGGCATGCTGATCGCCTATCTGGAGAAGATGTCCAACGAGCACGCCAGCGACATGGCGCTCAAGGATCTGGAAGCCTTCTACACCCAGGCCAAGCGTTGCTACGACGAAGACGAAGCCTTCGCCGAGCGCGCCCGTAACTACGTGGTCAAGCTGCAGGGCGGCGACGAGTACTGCCGTACCATGTGGAAGAAGCTGGTCGACATGACCATGGAGCAGAACCAGATCAACTACGACCGCCTGAATGTCTCCCTGACCAACAAGGACATCATGGGCGAGTCCATGTACAACGACATGCTGCCGGAGATCGTTGCCGACCTGAAAGCCAAGGGGCTGGCGGTCGAGAGCGAAGGCGCCACCGTTGTCTTCCTGGACGAGTTCAAGAACAAGGATGGCGAGGCCATGGGCGTCATCATCCAGAAGAGCGATGGCGGTTTCCTCTACACCACCACCGACATCGCCTGTGCCAAATACCGTTACGAGACCCTGGGCGCCGACCGTGTCATGTACTTCATTGACTCCCGTCAGCACCAGCACCTGATGCAGGCCTGGACCATCACCCGCAAGGCGGGCTATGTGCCGGAATCCGTACCGCTTGAGCACCACGCCTTCGGCATGATGCTGGGCAAGGATGGTCGTCCCTACAAGACCCGTTCCGGTGGCACCGTCAAGCTGGTTGACCTGCTGAACGAGGCCGAAGAGCGCGCCGCTGCGCTGCTGGAGAGCCGCAACAGCGACCTCTCTGCCGAAGAGAAGGCCAACGTGGTCAACGCCATCGCCATGGGCGCGGTCAAGTATGCGGATCTCTCCAAGAACCGCACTACCGACTACATCTTCGACTGGGATCTGATGCTGTCGTTTGAAGGCAACACTGCCCCTTACCTGCAGTACGCCTACACCCGTATCCAGTCCATCTTCCGCAAGGCCAACATCGATGCCGAGACGCTGACCGGCAAGGTGACCCTGAACGAAGAAGCCGAAGAGGTGCTGGCCCAGAAGCTGATCCAGTTCTCCGACGCGGTCAACGGCGTAGCCGACAAAGGCATGCCACACCTGCTCTGTACCTACCTGTACGAGTTGTCCGGCAACTTCATGACCTTCTATGAAGCCTGCCCGATCAACAAGGATGGCGTGGACGAAGCAACCCGTCAGAGCCGTCTGCTGCTGTGCGCCGCCACCGCCAAGGTGCTGAAACTGGGCCTCGGCGTACTGGGCATCCATACCCTGGAGCGCATGTAATAGATGGCAACCCGGGATTATGTCGGCAGCCGCCCGCGACGTCGGGCGGGTGGCCGCAATACCAAGAAAGCGGCCCCTCGCCGCTTTCCTGTTATTCCAGTGCTGCTGGTCGTGGCACTGCTGGCAGGCTTTGGTGGCTTCCTTTACATGATCAATGGCAAGGGCAACGACGCCCCCACCATTGAGGAGCAGGTAAAAGCCAACAAGCCAAAAGCGCAGAATAACGGGCTGCCTCAGGAGAAGTGGAGCTACATCGAACGGCTTGAGAACAAGCAGGTCGATATCATAGAGCCGCCGACCCAGCCGGGTGTGCTGCCGCCACCACCGGCAGATACCATGACCCTGCAACCGGAGAAACTGCCGCAACCGGTGCCGACCGACATTCCCCAACCGGGAACGCCCATCGGCCAGCCCAAGCCCTATCAGCCCAATCCGGCGACCACCCCTTCCACCTTGGGTGCACCGGTTGCCAGCGCGCAAGAGCAGGTGATCGACCGCAAGGCCGAACGGGAACGGATGGAGCGGGAGATCCGCGCCGAGCTGGAACGGGAGCGGGCCGAAGCGGCCAAGGCCAAAGCGGCCACTCCGCCAGCCCAGACCGCAGCCGCCGACAGCGGTCGCTATATGATGCAGTGCGCCGCCCTGCGCTCGCAGGATTCCGCAGAGTCGCTCAAGGCGCGTATCGCCTTCACCGCTGGCCTCTCTTCCAGCCTGCAGGTGATCAATGGCGCCAACGGCACCGTCTACAAGGTGATGGTGGGCCCCTTCAACGGCAAGGCGGCCGCCGACGCGGCCAACAGCAAGCTGCAGAGCTCCGGCATCAGCGGCTGCATTCCCAAGAAAGGGTAATCCGCTTACCGATGACGCAGGGCCGGGTGGCAACACCCGGCCCTGTTCTTTTGGTGTCACTTCTTTTGGTGTCACTCGCACCCACGCTCTTTACTACCCCGTTTATCCCGACCAAGGGCAGGGTTGAAAAGCCCGTTTGCCATCCCCATCTTTCTTGCCATGCACAGTCAGGCCGTCATTCGGCTCAAGCGAGGTAAGTAAAGTGACTACCATAGTTTCAGTTCGCCGCAACGGTCAGGTCGTCATCGGTGGCGATGGCCAGGTCTCTCTTGGCAACACCGTCATGAAGGGCAACGCCCGCAAGGTTCATCGCCTCTATAACGGCAAGGTGCTGGCCGGTTTCGCTGGCGGTACCGCCGACGCCTTCACCCTACTCGAACGTTTCGAAGCAAAACTGCAGGCCCATCAGGGTAATCTGGAGCGCGCCGCCGTGGCGCTGGCCAAAGATTGGCGCACCGATCGCGCCCTGCGCCGCCTTGAAGCGCTGCTGGCCGTGGCCGACGAACACAAATCCTTCATCATCACCGGCAACGGTGACGTGGTACAGCCGGAGCACGATCTCATCGCCATCGGCAGCGGCGGCAACTTTGCCCAGTCCGCCGCCATCGCGCTGCTGGAAAACACCGAGCTGGATGCCAGGACCATTGTCGAGAAGTCCCTCAAGATTGCGGGCGACATCTGCGTCTTCACCAACGGCAACCACACCATCGAAGTGCTGGACTATTCGGCGAAATAAGGCCACCAGCCAAACCCAATTTCCCAAGGGGTGGGCACTGCCCGCCCCGGATACAGGAACACCATCATGTCCGAGATGACCCCGAGAGAAATCGTCCACGAGCTGGACAGACACATCATTGGTCAGGCCGATGCCAAGCGCGCCGTTGCCGTTGCCCTGCGCAACCGCTGGCGCCGGATGCAGCTCAACGAAGAGATGCGCCATGAAGTGACCCCGAAAAACATCCTGATGATCGGCCCGACCGGTGTCGGCAAGACCGAGATCGCCCGTCGTCTGGCCAAGCTGGCCAACGCCCCCTTCATCAAGGTGGAAGCGACCAAGTTCACCGAAGTGGGCTATGTCGGCAAGGAAGTGGATAGCATCATCCGCGATCTGACCGATGCCGCCATCAAGCTGGTGCGCGAGACCGAGATGGAGAAGATGAAATATCGCGCCGAGGAAGCCGCCGAAGAGCGCATCCTCGACGCCCTGCTGCCCAACCCGCGCAACACCTGGGGTGAGGAAGAGAAAGCCGACAACTCCAACACCCGCCAGATCTTCCGCAAGAAACTGCGGGAAGGTCAGCTGGATGACAAGGAGATCGAGCTGGAACTCTCCGCTTCCCCGATGGGCGTCGAAATCATGACCCCGCCGGGCATGGAAGAGATGGCCAACCAGCTGCAGGGGCTGTTCCAGAACCTGGGTCAGAACCAGAAGAAGAAGCGCAAGATCAAGGTCAAAGAGGCCATGAAGGCGCTGATCGAAGAGGAAGCGGCCCGTCTGGTCAATCCGGAAGAGCTGAAGCAGAAAGCGATCGCAGCGGTCGAGAACAACGGCATCGTCTTCCTCGACGAGATCGACAAGATCTGCAAGCGCGGCGAGAGCTCGGGCCCCGATGTCTCCCGTGAAGGGGTACAACGCGACCTGCTGCCGCTGGTGGAAGGCTGCACCGTCAACACCAAGCACGGCATGGTCAAGACCGACCATATCCTGTTTGTTGCCTCCGGCGCCTTCCAGATCGCCAAGCCGTCCGACCTCATCCCCGAGCTGCAGGGCCGTCTGCCGATCCGGGTCGAGCTGACCGCGCTGACCACAGATGACTTCGAGCGCATCCTGACCGAACCGAACGCCTCCCTGACCGATCAGTACAAGGCGCTGATGGCCACCGAAGGGGTCAACATCGAGTTCACCAAGGATGGCATCCGCCGTCTGGCCGAAGCAGCCTGGCAGGTCAACGAGCGTACCGAGAACATCGGTGCCCGTCGTCTGCACACCGTGATGGAGCGCCTGATGGAAGATATCTCCTATGACGCCTCCGAGAAGTCCGGCGAGACCTTTGTCATCGACACCGAATACGTCAACGCCCACCTCGGTGCGCTTGTCGAGGATGAGGATCTGAGCCGCTTTATTCTGTAAGCGCGCCCCTCCCGATAAAACGCCTCCCTTCGCGGAGGCGTTTTTATTTCCCCGCCCCTTGCGAAAGCCCGCCGTTTTTCATCCCTGCTGAAATCTGCTCAAAAAAAGATCTATCAACTTATGTGTGATTGATTTATACATACGTATAAATCAGATCGAAAGCTGCGCAACAGGAACCAGAGAGATGAATCCAACCCGACAGAAACTGCTCGATACCGGCCTCGCCATCGCCACCGAGAAGGGGCTGCGCGGCCTGACGGTGCGCGAGCTGGCGGCGGCGGCAGAGGTGAACCTCGGCTCTTTCGTCTACCACTTCGGCAACCGCGACGCCTTTATCGACGAGCTGGTGGAGCTCTGGTACGCCCCCCTCTATGACGAGCTCAAATCGGTGGCAGCCAAAGGCTCCTACCCCTCTGCCATCGCCATGTTCGAGGCGACCATGGAGGCGCTGATCGGGCTGGTGGCGCGCCAGCGCGGCTTTATCAACCACCTGTTTGGCGATGCGCTGGCAGGCGAAGGGGCGGCCCAGCGTTTTCTGCTCAGCCTGCCGCGCCGCCACCCCCTGCTGTTGATCGAACAGGTACGGATGGCACAGGCGGAAGGGTCGCTGGTCGCGGGTCACCCGCTCCAGCTGATGATCTTCATCATGGGGTCGGTCGGCCTGCCGCTGGTCATCGCCGGCAGTGGTCGTCAGCTCGGCTGGCTGCCCGAGAAGGCCGCCCCCTTTCTCAGCCAGATAGACAACCCCGAGGCCGCCAGACAGCGGCTGGTATGGGCACTGCGCGGCCTGCGCCCCACCGACATGAAGCAAGGAGAAGCGGTATGAAACAACGCATCGCGATGGTAGCTCTGCTGCTGACCGTTCTCAGTGGTGACCTCTGGTTGCAGAGCCATCCTCAAGGAGAAGCGGTATGAAGCAACGCATTGCAATTGTGGCCCTGCTGCTGACCGTTATCGGTGGCTACCTCTGGTGGCAGGGGCGCCCGGCCGACGGCTCCATCCTCTACGGCAATGTCGATATTCGCGACGTCAATCTGGCCTTTCGGGTCGGCGGCCGCGTCGATCAGGTGCTGGTTGATGAGGGGGATAGGGTAAAAACCGGTCAACTGCTGGCCCGCCTCGATCCGGTTCCCCTCACCCACAGCCGCGACAGCGCCCGCGCCAATCTGGCCGCGATCACTGCCGCCAACGCCTTGATCCACAAAGGCTATCGCAGCGAAGAGACCGACCGCGCCCGGGCCGCACTGGCCGCCGCCGAAGCCGCTGCGCTGGAGGCCGACCAGCAGTGGCGCCGCCAGAGCGCATTGGCTGCCACCGGTGCCATCTCCCGCGGTCAGCTCGATACCGCCCGCTCCCAGCGAGATCAGACCCAGGCGCAGGTGCGCTCGGCCCGCGAGCAGCTCGCCCAGCTCGAAACCGGTTACCGCCCGGAAGAGATTGCCCAGTCCGATGCCCAGCTGGAAGGGGCCAAAGCGGCGCTCGCCAGTGCCGAACTGGCGCTGGCAGATGCCAGCCTGACCGCCCCCAGCGACGGCATCATCATCAGCCGCGCCGTCGAGAACGGCAGCATGGTGCAGAGCGGAGCGACCGCCTTCAACCTCTCCCTGACCGCGCCGGTCTGGGTGCGAGCCTATGTGGAGGAGCCCTGGCTCGGCCACTTCCCGAGCGGCGCCAAGGTGACCCTCACCACCGACTCGCGGCCGGACAAGCCCTATCACGGGGTGGTGGGATTTGTCTCGCCGACCGCCGAGTTCACCCCGAAATCGGTGGAGACGCCGGACCTGCGCACTCACCTCGTCTACCGGCTGCGCATCGTGGTGCAGGACCCCGACCCGGCCCTACGCCAGGGGATGCCGGTCACCGTCAGGCTGGCGCCATGAGCTGCGCCATCTCCCTCGATGGGCTCACCAAACGCTTTGGCGAGCGGGTCGCCCTCAACGCCATCTCGGCCACCATTCCGGCTGGCGGCATCACCGGGCTGGTCGGCCCCGACGGCGCCGGCAAGAGCACTTTGCTGCGCCTGCTGGCCGGTCTGCTGATCCCCGAAGCGGGCACCATCCGGGTGCTGGGGCTGGATCCGGTGAGCGAGGGGGATCTGCTGCGCCAGCGCCTCGGCTACATGCCCCAGCAGTTCGGCCTCTACGAGGATCTCAGCGTGCTGGAGAACCTCACCCTCTACGCTGACTTGCGCGGCGTACTGGAGCCCGAACGCACGCCCACCTTCGCGCGGCTGCTCGCCTTCACCGATCTCGCCCGCTTCACCGCACGGCCGGCAGGCAAGCTCTCTGGCGGGATGAAGCAGAAACTCGGGCTGGCCTGCGCCCTGCTCGGCACCCCGGATGTGCTGCTGCTCGACGAACCCGGGGTCGGGGTCGATCCCATCTCCCGCCGCGCCCTCTGGCAGATGGTACGCGAGCTGGCAAAAGGGGGGATGACGGTGCTCTGGAGTACCGCCTATCTCGATGAGGCGGAGCTGTGCGACCACGTGCTGCTGATGGCGGATGGCGAGGTGCGCACCAGCGGCACGCCGGCCGATCTGATGGGAGCCATGGCCAGCCGCTGCTGGCTGCTGGAGGCGGGGCAACTGGATGGCCGCGAGCGGCGCGCCCTGCTGCGCCGGGCACTGGCTCACCCGGCGGTGATGGATGGCGCGGTGGCGGGGGAGCGAGTTCGCCTGCTGCTGCACCCAGGCATGACGCCCCCACCGCTCCCGGAGCTGCATCTAGCCAACGGCGCCTTTCAACCGGCCCAGCCCCGGCTGGAGGATGCCTTTATCGACCTGCTCGGCGGCGGCCCCGGCGGGGAGTCGAGTCTGGCGGCCGGGATGCGGGAAGCCGAACTGCCGCAGGGGGTCTCCCCCGAGGCGGTGATCGAGGCGCGCCACCTCACCAAGCGCTTCGGCGATTTTGCCGCCACCGATGATGTCAGCTTTGCGGTGCGCCGCGGCGAGATCTTCGGCCTGCTCGGCCCCAACGGAGCGGGCAAGTCCACCACCTTCAAGATGGAGTGCGGCCTGCTGCGCCCGAGCGAGGGACAGGCGCTGGTGACCGGCATCGATCTGGCCCACAGCCCCTCGGCGGCACGTCAGCGCCTCGGTTACATGGCGCAGAAGTTCTCCCTCTACAAGCAGCTTACCGTGGCGCAGAACCTCTCCTTCTTCGCCGGTATCTACGGCCTGTACGGCCGCCACCAGCAAACGCGGATCGACGCCATGGTGACTGCCTTTGCCCTCGCCCCCTGGCTCGATCAGAAGGCGGAATCCCTGCCGCTCGGCCTGTGCCAGCGCTTATCTCTGGCCTGTGCCCTGCTGCACGAGCCGCCGCTGCTGTTTCTCGACGAGCCCACCTCCGGGGTCGATCCGGTGACCCGGCGCGAGTTCTGGTCGCACATCAACGCGCTGGCCGACCACGGCGTCACCGTGCTGGTCACCACCCACTTTATGGATGAGGCGGAGTATTGCGACCGCATTGCCCTCATCTATCGCGGCAAGCTGCTGGCCCTCGGCACCCCGGACGATCTCAAGGGGCTGGCCGCCAAAGAGGCGGCTGCTTCTTTGCCAACCGGCTCCTTGCCGACCATGGAAGAGGCCTTTATCACCCTGGTCGAGCGGGCCAGCGAGGAGGACGCATGAGCATCAACCGTCGGCGACTGCTGGCCCTCTGCCGCAAGGAGACGCTGCAAATCGTCCGTGACCCGAGCAGCATCCTCATCGCCTTCATCATGCCGGTGGTGCTGCTGGTGGTGATGGGTTACGCCATCAATCTCGATGTGGACCATCTGCGCCTCGGCATCTGGCGTACCGACAGCGGCGCCCCGGCGGTGCGGCTGGAGCAGGCCCTGCGCGGCTCAACCGCGCTGGAGATCCACAGCGGCCCGAGCAAGGAGTCCCTGCTCGCCAGTCTGGCCCGTGGCGAGATCCGCGGCCTGCTGGTGATCGATGACGGCTTCTCCCGCGCCATGGCCGGTCAGGGCAATGGTACGCCGCAGGCGCTGCTGCTAACCGACGGCTCCGAGCCCAACACTGCCAACTTCGTCACCAACTATGTGCAGGGGATCTGGCAGGGGTGGCTCGCTGGCGAGGGGGTCGCCATGCCGGTGTCGATAGAGAGCCGCGCCTGGTTCAATCCGGCGCTGGTGAGCCGCTACTTTCTGGTACCGGGCTCCATTGCGGTGGTGATGACCATCATAGGCGCCCTGCTCACCTCGCTGGTGGTGGCGCGGGAGTGGGAGCGCGGCACCATGGAGGCGCTGCTCGCCACCCCGGTCACCAAGGGGGAGCTGCTGCTCTCCAAACTGCTGCCCTACTATGGCCTTGGCATCATCGCCATGCTGCTCTGCCTGCTCTTCTCGGTGGCGGTGATGGGCGTGCCATGGCGCGGCTCCTTGCTGCTGCTCTTTCTGGTCACCAGCGTCTTTCTCGGCAGCGCCCTCGGGCTCGGGCTGTTTCTCTCCACCGTGATGCGCAGCCAGTTCAACGCCGCGCAGGCGGCGCTGATCGCTGCGTTTCTGCCCGCGGTGATGCTGTCGGGCTTCGTGTTCGAGATCGCCAGCATGCCACCACTGCTGCGGGCCATCACCCACCTCATTCCGGCCCGCTACTTCGCGAGCTCCCTGCAGACCCTCTATCAGGCGGGCAGCGTCTTCTCGATCCTGCTGGTCAACGGTTTCTGTCTGCTGCTGCTGGCCGGTTTCTGGCTGGCTCTGACCGCCCGCAAGACGCGGCGCACTCTGGAGTAACCCATGCTGATCCGACTCTGGTGGCTGATCCGAAAAGAGCTGCAGGCCCTGATGGGCAATACTCAGGGGCGCTTTCTGCTCATCATGCCGGTGCTGTTGCAGACCGCCCTCTTCCCGTTCGCCGCCACTCTGGAGGTGACCGGCAACACGCTGGCCATCTACAACCAGGATGGCGGAGCCCAGAGCCGCGAGCTGCTGGAGCGCCTCACCCATATGCCCGCCTTCACAACCATCATCCCGGTGCAGGGCGAGGCGGGCATGACCGAGGCCATCACCGGGCAGCAGGCGCTGCTCGGGCTGATTATTCCGGGGGATTTCTCGCGCCGGCTGGCGCGGGGCGAACCGGCCAAGGTGCAGCTGATTATCGATGGCCGCCGCTCCAACAGTGGTCAGGTGGCGGCGGGCTACATCAGTCAGGTGATTGCCCGCTGGCAAAGTGAGGGCAAGGGCCAACCCGAGCTGGCGGTGCGCAACCTCTACAACCCCAACGTCGAGTTTCACTGGCATATCCTGCCGGCGCTGGTGGCCATCATCACCACCACCGGCTGTCTGATTGTCACCGCCCTCTCGGTCGCGCGGGAGCGGGAGGAGGGCACCTTCGATCAGCTGCTGGTCTCCCCCCTCACCGCAGGCTGGATCATGGCAGGCAAGGCGGTGCCCGGCATCATGGTGGCGGTGGGACAAGGGTGCATAGTCGCGCTGGCCGCCCGCTTCGTCTTTCACCTCCCCTTTGCCGGCAGCCTCAGCCTGCTGATGGCGGGCATGGTCTGCTACGGGCTGGCACTGGCCGGGATCGGGCTCTTCATCTCCTCGTTCTGCTCGACCCAGCAGCAGGCCTTTCTCGGTGTCTTCTCCTTCACCGTACCGGCGGTGATCCTCTCGGGCTACATCTCGCCGGTGGAGAACATGCCGCAGGTGTTCCAGTGGCTGGCGGCCATCGACCCCCTCACCCACTTCATCGTGCTGCTCAAGGGGGTCTTCCTCAAAGGGTTTGACTGGTCGGCCGCCTGGCCCCTGCTCTGGCCGCTGCTCGCCATCGCCGGCGTCACCCTGTCGCTGGCGCTCGCCATGTTCCGCCGCCATATCGCCTGACGCGCCACCTTGCTCGGCTGATGCCGGTCTCGCCCAGTGCGAGATCGGCTTTTCCGCCAGAAGTTTTCACTCCCCGGCTTTTGCTAAAGCGCTCTTGCTCTCCACCATCCCGCACTCCAAGCCAGCGCAGAAATCATCAACTGGTATACCTATTTTTGTATATCTTTGAATTTTATCGAATTACCCCTGACGAGATATATAAATAGACACTTGATTTGCATCAATTGCCCGCCCCGACTGACTGGGTAGCCTAGCCCCAGAATGATGTTTTATTACTCCAAACTAGAGGCAATCATGAGCAAAGTCAGACTGGTCGTTGTGGGCAACGGCATGGTGGGGCACCGCTTCATCGAAGAGTTGATCGAGCGGGCCGACCCGGGCCGCTACGAGATCACCGTCTTCGGTGCAGAACCCCGTCCCGCCTACGATCGCGTCCATCTCTCCTCCTACTTCTCCCATCACACCAGCGAAGATCTCTCCCTCGTCAAACCCGGCTTCTACGACAAGCACGGCATCAGCCTGCTGCTCGGCGAAGCGGTGAAAAAAATCGACAGGGCCAACCGCGAAGTGCACTCCAACAAGGGCACAGTGGTCGGGTACGACAAGCTGGTGCTGGCCACCGGCTCCTACCCCTGGGTGCCGCCCATCCAGGGCTGCCAGCACCACGAGTGCTTCGTCTACCGCACCATCGAGGATCTGAAAGCCATCCGCAGCGCCGCCAAGAGCGGCAAGAGCGGGGTGGTGATCGGGGGCGGTCTGCTTGGCCTTGAAGCGGCAGGTGCCCTCAAGGCACTGGGTCTCGAGACCCACGTGGTGGAGTTTGCTCCTGTGCTGATGGCCGAGCAGCTCGACGGTCAGGGTGGCCAGCTGCTGCGCCGCAAAATTGAATCCATGGGCGTACAGGTACACACCAGCAAGAGCACCAGCGAGATCCTGATGAATGGCGGCGAGCAGGCGAAACACCGCCTCGCCTTTGCCGACGGCAGCCAGCTTGAGGTGGACGTAGTGGTCTTCTCCACCGGCATTCGCCCGCAAGATACCCTGGGCCGTTACGGTGATCTGGCCATCGCCGAGCGCGGCGGCATCGTCATCGACGATCACTGCCTCACCTCCGACCCCGACATCTATGCCATCGGCGAGTGCGCCGCCTGGCAGGGCCGCTTCTTCGGGCTGGTTGCGCCGGGCTACAAGATGGCCCAGATCACCGTCGACCATCTGCTCGGCGGCGACAGCCGCTTCGAAGGGGCGGACATGAGCGCCAAGCTCAAGCTGCTCGGCGTCTCCGTCGGCTCCATCGGCGATGCCCATGGCCGCACCCCGGGCAGCCACAGCTATGTGTTTCAGGACGATCAGGCCGGCGTCTACAAGAAGATCGTGGTGAGCGAAGACAACAGCCGATTGCTCGGCGCCGTGCTGGTGGGTGATGTGGAAGATTACGGCAACCTGCTGCAGATGATGCTCAACGCCCTGCCGCTACCGAGCCACCCGGACACCCTGATCCTGCCCGCCTACGCCGCTGCCAAGCCGACACTGGGGGTGGATGCCCTGCCGGAGAGCGCCCAGATCTGCTCCTGCTTCGATGTCTCCAAAGGCGACATCGCCCAGGCGGTGGCCGAGGGTCACACCACCCTGGCCGCCATCAAGCAGCACACCAAGGCCGGTACCGGCTGCGGCGGCTGCGTGCCGCTCATCAGCCAGGTGCTCAACGCCGAGCTGGTGAAGCAGGGCATCGAGGTCAACAACCACCTCTGCGCTCACTTCCCCCACTCCCGTCAGGAGCTGTTCCATCTGGTCAAGGTGGAGGGGATCAAGAGCTTCGACGAGCTGCTGGCCAAACACGGTCAGGGCTATGGCTGCGAGGTGTGCAAACCGACCGTCGGCTCCATCCTCGCCTCCTGCTGGAACGAGCATGTGCTGAGCCCGCGCAACATCCCGCTGCAGGACACCAACGACATCTTCCTCGGCAACATGCAGAAGGACGGCAGCTACTCCGTCATCCCGCGCATGGCCGGTGGCGAAGTGACCCCGGAAGGGCTGCTGGCGGTGGCCGAAGTGGCCCGCGACTACAAGCTCTACACCAAGATCACCGGCGCCCAGCGCATCGGCCTGTTCGGGGCCCAGAAGGATGATCTGCCTGCCATCTGGCGCAAGCTGCTGGCAGCCGGATTCGAGACAGGTCAGGCCTACGCCAAGGCACTGCGCATGGCCAAAACCTGCGTCGGCAGCACCTGGTGCCGCTTCGGCGTGCAGGACAGCGTCGGCCTCGGGGTCTTCCTCGAGAACCGCTACAAGGGGATTCGCACCCCGCACAAGATGAAGTTCGGCGTCTCCGGCTGTACCCGCGAATGTGCGGAAGCCCAAGGTAAGGATGTCGGCATCATCGCCACCGACGCGGGCTGGAACCTCTATGTGGGCGGCAACGGCGGCATGAAACCGCGCCACGCCGACCTGCTGGCTTCTGACCTCGACCGCGAGACCCTCATCAAGCTGATCGACCGCTTTATGATGTTCTACGTCACCAGCGCCGACAAACTGCAGCGCACCTCGGTCTGGCTCGGCAATCTGGAAGGGGGCGTCGACTACCTGCGCGAGGTGATCGTCGACGACAAGCTGGGGCTGGCCGAGACGCTGGAGCGCGATATCCAGACCCTCATCGACAGCTACGAGTGCGAATGGTCGCGCACCCTCAACGAAGAGGAGGCGCTCAAGCGCTTCAGCCACTTCATCAACAGCGACAAGCGCGACCCGGACGTTCAGTTCGTCAGCGAACGCGACCAGCACCGACCTGCGACCCCGGCCGAGCGCATCCCTGTCTACCAGATCGAGGTGGAAACCAAATGATGAAACTTGCCTGCCAACTCAACGACATCCTGCCGGGAACCGGCGTCTGCGCTCTGCTCGAGGGGCATCAGATCGCCCTGTTCCGCCCGAGTGCGGCCGCCGAGGTGTTCGCCATCGACAACCGGGATCCCTTCTTCGCCGCCAACGTGCTGTCGCGGGGCCTGATCTGCGAACACGACGGCGAGCTCTGGGTCGCCAGCCCGCTCAAGAAGCAGCGCTTTCGCCTGAGCGACGGCCACTGCTTCGACAACCCCGCTATGTCGGTTCAAAGCTACCCCGTTGAAGTGCGCGATCAGCAGGTCTGGGTCGCCGTCTAACGCCGATTTCACTCTCTTTCGGGCTGCCAGAGGGCAGCCCTTTCAAGGACTCACAAGATGTACACGGAAACCATTAACAAGTGCGCCGCCAACGCGGCCCGCATCAACCGCTTCGAGCGCAGCGACAAGCTCGGCTTCTGGCTCAGCTCCGCCATGGCGGGGGCCTATGTGGGCCTCGGCATCATCCTCATCTTCACCCTCGGCAATCTGGTGGATCCCGCCATCCGACCGCTGGTGATGGGAGCCACCTTCGGCATCGCCCTGACGCTGGTCATCATCGCTGGCTCCGAGCTGTTTACCGGCCACACCATGTTCCTCACCTTCGGGGTGAAGAGCGGCAAGATCACCATGGCCGACCTGCTGCGCATCCTGCCGCAGACCTGGGCCGGCAACCTGATTGGCTCCATCGTGGTGGCGCTCATCTACTCCTACGGCGGCAGCCTGCTACCGGATGCAGGCAGTCTGGCCCACAAGGTGGCGCTGGCCAAGACCCAGGCACCGGCCCTGACCCTGTTTATGAAGGGGATCCTCTGTAACTGGCTGGTCTGCCTCGCCATCTGGATGGCGCTGCGCACTGAAGGAGCCGCCCGCTTCATCGCCATCTGGTGGTGCTTGCTGGCCTTTATCGCCTCCGGCTACGAACACTCCATCGCCAACATGACCCTGTTCGCCCTCTCCTGGTTTGGCGCCCACTCGGAGGCCTACACCCTGAGCGGCATCGGCCACAACCTACTGTGGGTGACGCTGGGCAACACCGTCTCCGGCGTCCTCTTTATGGGCCTCGGCTACTGGTATGCCACCCCGAAAGCTGAGCGCCCGGTCGCGGTGCGCGAGACCACCAGCACCGCCAACCAGACCCGAACCGCCTGATCCGGAGGCCCCATGGACTACTTGCCCATCTTTTGCCGACTCGACAACAAACCCGTGCTGCTGGTCGGCGGCGGCGAGGTAGCGGAGCGCAAGGCGCGCCTGCTGCTGGATGCCGGTGCCCAGCTCACAGTAGTCGCGCCCGAGCTCGACCCCGAGCTGGCGGAACTGGCTGCCAACGGGAGCATCGAGTGGCTGGCCGGTGAATTTGTGCCGCAGCAACTGGCGGGCAAGTGGCTGGTGGTGGCGGCCACCGATCGGCGCGAGGTGAATGCGCTGGTTTACCAGAGCGCCAATCAGGCGCGGATCTTTGCCAACGTGGTAGATGACCCGAAACGCTCCAGCTTCATCATGCCGTCGATCATCGATCGCTCGCCGCTGATGGTGGCCATCTCCTCCGACGGCAAGGCGCCTGTGCTGGCCCGCTTGCTGCGGGAAAAACTGGAAGCCCTGCTGCCGCAACATCTGGGGGCCGTGGCGACCTTTGCCGGCAGCCTGCGGGAGCGGGTCAAGGCCCGCTTCGCCAGCATGGGAGAGCGGCGCCGCTTCTGGGAGCGGCTGCTCGGGGCGGACCGACTCGGTCAGGCGCTGGCGCGGGGCGATAGCGCCTCTGCCAACCAGCTGGCCGACAACCTGTTTGCCGACGAGAGCCAGAGCGCTGGCGAGGTGGTGCTGGTGGGAGCCGGTCCCGGTGATCCGGGTCTGCTCACCCTGAACGCCCTGCGCCAGATGCAGCAGGCGGACGTGGTGGTCTATGACCGACTGGTCTCTGACGAAGTGATGGCGCTGGTGCGCCGGGATGCCAAGCGCATCTTCGTCGGCAAGCAGGCGGGCAACCACTGCGTGCCGCAGGAGGGGATCAACCAGCTCTTGCTGGAGGAGGCGCAGAAGGGCCAGCGGGTGGTGCGGCTGAAGGGGGGTGACCCCTTTATCTTCGGCCGTGGCGGCGAAGAGCTGGAGACGCTGGTCGGCAGCGGCATCGGCTTTCAGGTGGTGCCGGGGATCACTGCGGCCAGCGGCTGCGCCGCCTACGCCGGCATTCCGCTCACCCACCGCGATCACGCCCAGAGCGTTCGCTTCGTCACCGCCCACGGCAAGGGGGGCGCCCGGGATCTCGACTGGCCGCTGCTGGCCAAAGATCGGCAAACGCTGGTCTTCTACATGGGGCTCTCCTCCTGCGCCACCATCCGCGAGCAGTTGCTGGCCCACGGCAAGGCGAGCAACACCCCGGTGGCGCTGATCGAGCGTGGCACCCAGCCCTGCCAGCGGGTCATTCGCGGCACCCTCGATGAGCTGCCCGCACTGGCGGTGGGGGTCGAGAGCCCGGCGCTGATCATGGTGGGCTCGGTAGTGACCCTGGCCGACCGGCTCGCCTGGTTTGGCGAGGCCCCGCAGCGCCAGCGAGCCCTCGCCTGAGGGATCCTCGGCAACTCACCATGAGGCCACCAGCAGGTGGCCTCACTTTTACCTCCCTCTTCTCCCATCACGGTCATAACCTGTTGTTTTAAGTCTGGTATCCTATGGGCATTGAGCCCTTGGCTACCATCTCAGGAATTCATCCCATGTCTCTTCCCATCAAGAACAGCGCCAGGCAGCGCGCGGATGACAGATCCCGCATTCTCACCCTGCTGCTGCGCGATGATGCCCTCACCGACAGCCTGCTCGACCCGCAGGCGGTGCAGGATGCCGAGCAGCGCGATCAGACCAGCGAACTCACCACTCTGGTCAACGGGTTGCCCGCCGCCGACGTCGCCGATGCGCTGGAGTCGCTGCCGCCCGATGAACGTCATGCCCTGTGGGCACTGGTGGAGGAGGAGAAGCGCGGCCAGATTCTGGTCGAAGCGTCGGAGACGGTGTGGGACAGCCTCATCAGCGGTATGAGCGACAAGGAGCTGCTGCACGCCCTGCGCACCCTGGATATCGACGACCAGATCTATCTGGGCCAGTACCTGCCACGCAACCTGATGGGGCGGCTGCTCACCTATATGGCCCCCGCCGACCGGGATCGGGTGCGGGAGGTGATCCGCTACGGCAAGCACACCGTCGGCGCCATGATGGACTTCGAGATCATCACCATCCGCCCCGAAGTGAGTCTGGCCACTGTGCAGCGCTATCTGCGCCTGCGCGGCAAGATCCCCGCCAACACCGACAAGCTGTTCGTCATCGATCGCCGCAACCATCTGCTGGGGGAGCTGGCCCTCACCACAGTGCTGCTGCACAAACCCGCTACCCTGGTGAGCGACGTGATGGAACGGGATCCGGTCACCTTCGATCCGGAGGATAACGACGAAGCGGCGGCCCGCACCTTCGAGCGGGATGACCTGCTCTCCGCCGCTGTGGTGGATGGCAAGGGCAAGCTGATGGGCCGCCTCACCGTCGAAGAGGTGGTGGATCTGGTCTATGAGGAGAGTGACACCGACCTGCGCCGGATGGGGGGTATCAGCGAGGATGAAGACGTATTCGCGCCCGTCTCCAAGGCAGTCAAGACCCGCTGGGCCTGGCTCGCCATCAACCTCTGCACCGCCTTTGTCGCCTCGCGGGTGATCGGCCTGTTCGAGCACACCATCTCCCAACTGGTGGCGCTGGCGGCCCTGATGCCCATCGTCGCCGGGATCGGCGGCAACACCGGCAACCAGACCATCACCATGATAGTGCGGGCGCTGGCGCTGCAGCACATTCAGGCGGGCAACCTCTCCTTCCTGCTGCTGCGGGAACTCGGCGTCGCCTTTATCAACGGGCTGGTGTGGGGCGGCACCATGGGCATTGCCACCTATCTGCTCTATCAGGATGCGGCGCTCGGCGCGGTGATGACCCTGGCCATGATGCTCAACCTGCTGGTGGCCGCCCTGATGGGGGTCATCATCCCCATGACCATGACCCGCCTCGGCCGCGACCCGGCCGTGGGCGCCAGCGTGATGATCACCGCCATCACCGACACCGGCGGCTTCTTTATCTTCCTCGGGCTGGCGACCCTGTTCCTGCTGTAAACCGTGCATTGAAAACAACAAGGGAGCCACTGGCTCCCTTGTTGTTTCAGGCGCGTTTGCCCACCCCTGCCGTTGGGCTGCTTATCGCTTGTCAGCGGTGATCAGCAAGCCATTGGTGTCGGGGAAGCCGATGACCAGCGCCTCTTTTTTGGCATCCGTGGTATAGGTGGTGACATAGGCGATGCGGTTATCCATCGCCCGGGCCAGAGCGGCATTCCAGAGGTTTTCGATCGGCGTGGCTACCGCGGATTGCTTGAAGTTGCACTTGCCAAACCCGGTCATGGTCAGCTTGCTCAACCCGGCAGTGGCACTCCCCTCGCCCACCAGCGTACAACCTGCCGCCGGGAACTCGATCGCTACCGTCACCTTGCCGCCGTTGTTGGTGGTATCCACCTTGCCCACCATGTCGCTGCTGAAGCCATCGCTGCCCGTAGCACTCCAGCTGGCCGTGGTCACCGCTTTGGTGGTCAGGGCTGTCACCGCCACATGACCGCTGAAACCGGAATAGATGGGGGAGTTGTCGGAGAACTTGGTGCCGCTCCGGGTGAAATCAAAAACCCAGCGCTTGCTCTCCTTGCCCTGCAGATCGATGACCGGCTGATCCTGGAAGGTGATGAGGTTGTGGTCATTGGTCACCGAGCTGAGCGCAGTGCTGGTGCCGAGCCGTTCGCTGTTGCGGATCAACTGCACCGGGTAGATCCCGTCTTTGTCGGCTTTCTGGTCAGCCTGCCCCAACCACTGGCTGTTGGTCTCGACCTTGCCCACCTGATGATCCACCCAGACACCCCAGTGCTGCACGGTTTCACCCTTCGGGTAGACCAGCGCCAGACCATCCAGATCCTTGATCATGCGCGGCGTCGCCTTGTCGCCGTCGCGGCTCATCAGATTCGCTTGGTAAAGACCCGCCTCCGGCAGGGCCAGTGGCACCCGCTTGGCGATGCTGTTGGCAGCTTTTTCGCTGTCACAGGCAGACAGGGCAGCGGCGCAGGCGATGGCCAGCAGCGCTTTGTTGTGCATTTTCATGAGTTTTTATTCCTTGCTGTCGCTTTGTAATTTTTAGATGCAATCAATCGCCGCTGAATTTAAGGGAAAGGTCATCTATCAGTCGAATGGAGATCTGTAACCAACCATTACAGCCTCGCAGGAACGGCAGGCCGCGCAGCTTGCCCCGACCGCACTGCGGTGACTACAGGGTGACTAACGGCGGAAAAGCAGCGAGGGTAGCGACCCGAAAAAACAGATGAAAATCAGAGTCATAACTCTATTAACAGGAGGGTAATTAGCCCGAATTGCCAGCCTGCTCACAATCGGATTCTTTTGCTGTCGATAGAATGCACCACGCTGGCATACCCATAACAAGAGAATCCAACAATGAAAACCACCCTCAAACTGAGCGCGGTGGCAGTTATCTTTTTGCTGTCCGGCTGTGACGACAACAACTCTCAGGCCCCCGGTGATCTCACCCTGCGGCTGATCGAAACCTCTGATATCCACTCCAACCTACTGAGTTACGACTACTACCAGAACAAGCCGGATGCCTCGCTGGGCTTTGCCCGCACCGCTGTGCTGATCCGCAAGGCCCGCGAAGAGAACGCCAACAACTTGCTGATCGACAACGGCGACCTGATCCAGGGCACCCCGCTGGCCGACTATATCCACGACCAACAGGTCAAACAGCAGTGGCTGAGCAAGCAAACCCACCCCGCCATCAAGGCGCTCAACACCATGAGCTATGATGTCGGCAACCTGGGCAACCACGAATTCAACTTCGGTCTCGACTTCCTCTCAGAGACCCTGAAAGGGGCCAACTACCCCTACATCAACGCCAACGTCTTCCAGGCCGATGCCTTCAGCCGTGATGGCAAGGGCACCATCGACTGGAGCAAGCAGAAATTCAAACCCTATGTGGTGCTGGATCGTCAGGTGAAGGATGCCAACGGCAATACCCAGACCATCAAGGTCGGGGTGCTGGGGCTGACTCCGCCCCAGATCACCCAGTGGGACAAGCGCAATCTGGAAGGCAAGGTGGTGGTGGCCGATATGGTCGAGACCGCCGAGCACTATGTACCCGAAATCCGCGCCAAGGGCGCAGACATCGTCGTGGTCGTGGCCCATACCGGCATCATAGGTGACCCGCGCGAACCCATGATGGAGAACGCCGCTCTGCCGCTGGCCAAGGTAAAAGGGGTCGATGCCCTGCTGCTGGGTCACGCCCACCGCACCTTCCCGGGCGACTACCCCAACATGACCGACGTGGACAATGAGAAAGGCACCCTGGCGGGTGTACCGACCGTGATGCCGGGCGTCTGGGGTAACCACCTTGGCATCATCGACCTGCACATGACCTGGAAAGAGGGTCGCTGGGAAGTGGCCTCCAGCCAGTCCCAGCTGCGCAAAATCGACAGCAGCGCCAGCAGCACCGAAGATCAGGCGGTGGTCGATCAGGTCATTGCCGAGCACGAGCAGGCCAACCAGTGGCTGGACGAGCCCCTCAGCAAGATCACCAAGCCGATCCACAGCTTCTTCGCGCTGGTGCAGGATGACCCCTCCATCCAGATCGTCAGCGACGCCCAACTGTGGCACGCCAAGAAGCTGCAACAGGATGGTCAGCTCAAGGAGAAATGGCCCATTCTCTCCGCCGCCGCGCCATTCCGTGGCGGTCGCAACGGCCCGACCGACTTCACCTATGTACCGGCTGGCGATATCTCCCTGCGCAACGTGGCCGACCTCTATGTCTACCCCAACACCCTGCAGGTGGTCGCCATCAATGGCGCGACCGTACAGGAGTGGCTGGAGAAGAGCGCCGTCCAGTTCAACAAGATCGATGCTACCAGCACCGCTACCCAGTGGCTGGTGAACGAGAAGTACCGCACCTACAACTTCGACGTGATCGACGGGGTGAACTATCAGGTCGATGTGACCAAACCCGCCCGTTACGATGTGGATGGCAACAAGGTGAGCGACAGCTACCGCATCACCAACCTCACCTATCAGGGCAAGGCAATCGACCCGGCCCAGATGTTCTACGTGGTGACCAACAACTACCGCGCCAGTGGTGGTGGCAACTTCCCCGGCATCAACGCCAAGGTGATCGTCCATGAAGATCAGTTCGAAACCCGCGAAGTGCTCTCCGAATACCTCAAGGATCTGGCAGAGAAGAATCCGGCCGGTTTCGAGCCCCCGGCAGACAACAACTGGCAGCTGGCCCCCCTGCCCGCCAATCTGGATCTGCGCATCTACAGCTCGCCACGCAGCGAGGCGCAAGCCCTTACTGGCAGCAAGCTGAACTATGTGGAGACCCTGCCGCCCACCGATGCCAAACACCCCGGCTTTGGTGTCTACAAGCTGGTGCTGGCACCCTGATCCTCAGGGCTAATCTGGCAATAACCTCTGCAACCCCCTCCTGATACGAGGGGGTTTTTGATGGAGCTGACAAGGGGGTCAGCGCCTGTACGCCAACCACGACCAGCAGCAGATCGCGCAGCCCGTTTATCCCTTCACGCCATCGCCTCCCTCTATCACACCATCCAGCTCCCGGCTGGCCTGCCCCATACCGCCCATAAAAAAACAGGCCCACCGAAGTGGGCCTGCTGTTATCTGTGTGATCGGGAATATCGCACTTAAGAGCGTTACTCCCGCTCCTTCACATAAGGTGTACCAAGTGCCTTGGGTGCCACCGCGCGGCCGATAAAACCGGCCAGCAGGAACACGGTCAGGATGTAGGGCAGTGCCTCGATGGCCTGCACCGGAATGGCGAAGCCACCGATGCTGACCCCTTGCAGGCGGATGGCGACCGCATCGAGGAAGCCGAACAGCAGACAGGCGGCCATGGCATTCCAGGGACGCCACTTGCCGAACACCAGCGCCGCCAGTGCCATAAAGCCCTTGCCCGCACTCATGTTGGGGATGAACTGGGCCGTCTGGGCCACCGCCAGATAGGTGCCACCGATACCGGCCAGCAGACCGCCGATGAGGAGCGCGGTGTAGCGCATCCGCACCACCGAGATACCGGCGGTATCGACCGCTGCGGGCGCCTCGCCCACCGCCCGCAGACGCAGACCGAAGCGGGTACGGAACATCACCCACCAGGCCAGCGGCACGCAGGCGAACGCCACGTACTCCAGCAGGGAGTGGCCGCTCAACAGCTCGCTGTAGAGCTGGCCGATCACCGGCACATCCCACAACTCCTTGGCATAGGGCAGATCGATGGGGGCGAAACGGGCATCACCGGAGAGCGCCGGAGTCTGGCCCCCCTGATCGAACCAGTAACGGCCCAGGGTGACGGTCAGACCGGCCGCCAGAATGTTGATGGCCATACCGCTCACCACCTGATCACCGCGATGGGTGATGGTGGCAAAACCGTGCATCAGGGCGAACAGGATGGAGACACCCACCCCGGCCCCCAGACCTACCCAGGCAGAACCGGAGACCGCCGCCGCCGCACCACTGGCGAACGCCGCCGCCAGCAGTTTGCCTTCCAGCGCGATGTTGACCACCCCGGAGCGCTCGCAAAACATACCCGCCATGGCCGCCAGAATGAGCGGCGGCGCAGTACGAATGGTCGCATCCAGCATCAGGATCAGAATTTCAAACATGATCAGACTCCTTTAGCTTGCGCGGCTGAGCGGTTGGCAAACGCCAGATAGAGCTGCTCGATGCGCGGACGCATCATGTGCTCAAGGGCGCCACAGAACAGGATCACCAGACCCTGCAACACCACCACGATGTTGCGGTCGACACCGAACTCGAAGCTGAGCTCGGCGCCCCCCTGATAGAGGAAACCGAACAGCAGGCTGGCGATGATGACGCCGACCGGATGGTTGCGCCCCATCAGCGCTACCGCGATACCGGTGAAGCCGAACCCTTCCACGAAGTTGAGCTTGATCTGGTGCAGCTCACCCTGCAGCACGTTGAGGGCAAAGAAGCCCGACAGCATGCCGGAGATCACCATCGCCAGGATCACCACCTTGGGATAGGAGATACCGGCGTAGGCGGAGGCGCTCTGGCTGGCCCCGACCGAGCGGATCTCGTAACCCCAGCGGGTGTGCCAGATAAAGACCCACACCAGCGCCGCACAGATCAGCGCCCAGAAGAAGCTGATGTTAAGGGGGCTGTTGGGGATCTCCATCCCGAACAGGTTCGCCAGCCCGCTCATCTTGGGCAGCCAGCTTGCTTCGGCAAACACCTTGCTCTCGGTCGCCATCGAACCGGGCGGTTTGAACACCTCCACCAGCAGATAGGCCATCAGGGAGGCGGCGATGAAGTTGAACATGATGGTGGTGATCACGATATGGCTGCCGCGCTTGGCTTGCAGCCAGGCCGGAATAAAGGCCCAGGCCGCACCGAACAGACCACCGGCAATGATGGAGAGCGGCAACAGCAGTGCAAACGGCAGCACATCGCCGAGCATCAGACAGACCAGACCGACACCGAGACCGCCGATATAGGCCTGACCTTCACCACCGATATTGAACAGACCGGCGTGGAAGGCGACCGCCACCGACAGACCGGTAAAGATAAAGCCGGTTGCGTAGTAGAGGGTGAAGCCGACCCCTTCACCGGTGCCGAACGCGCCGTACCACATGATCTTGGCGGCATCGACCGGGTTGATGTCGAGGTAGTAGAACAGGATGGCCGACACCAGGAAGGCCAGCAGGATATTGACCGCAGACAAGACGCCTACGGAGACCCAGGCAGGAATACGTACTTGGCTCATCAGTGGGCCTCCTTGGCAATCTCGTCAGGCACTATGTTCGCCATCATCAGACCAATGGTGCGCTCATCCGCCTTGGCACCATCCAGCTCGCCGACGATACGACCATCGGCAATAACCAGGATCCGGTCAGCGAGGCTCATGATCTCGTCCAGCTCCACCGAGACCAGCAAGACAGCCTTGCCCTTGTCGCGCATGGCGATGATCTGTTGGTGGATATATTCGATGGCACCGATGTCGACCCCGCGGGTCGGCTGGCCAATCAACAGCACATCCGGGTCCTGCTCCACTTCACGGGCGATCACCAGCTTCTGCTGGTTGCCACCGGAGAAGTTGGCGGTCTTGTGATCGGGATGGGGCGGACGCACGTCCCACTTCTCCATCTTGGCCTGACAATCCTGCTGGATCGCCTCCTTGTTCTGCAGCCACCCCTTGTTGTATTGCGGGCGACGGTGATAACCGAGAATAAAGGCCTCTTTCGCCTCGAAGCGGTTGATCAGCCCCATCTTGTGGCGATCTTCCGGCACATGACCGAGGCCGTAGTTGCGCACCAGCTCCGGATCGGCCGGGTGCTCTGCGCTCACCTTGTGCACGCCGCTGCGGCTGCTGATGGTGAAGCTGCCCTTGCTCGGCTTGAGAATGCCGCCAAGCAGGCTGAGCAGTTCGGACTGACCGTTGCCGGAGACCCCGGCGATGCCGACCACTTCACCGGCCCGCACCTCGAAGCTGACCGATTTGACCCGCTCCACCTTGCTGGCGTCGAAATAGCTGAGCCCTTCGATCTTCAGCTTGGCTTCACCGGGCTGGGTTGGCCCCTTGTCGACCTTGAGGCGCACCTTGCGGCCCACCATCAGTTCGGCCAGCTGCTCCTTGTCGGTATCCTTGGTGGCGACGTGCGCCACCATCTCGCCACGGCGCATGATGGAAACCTGATCGGTAATGGCCAGGATCTCGCGCAGCTTGTGGGTGATGAGGATGATGGTCGCCCCCTGATCCCGCAGCTTTTTCAGCACCTCGAACAGGTGATCCGCCTCTTGCGGGGTCAGTACCCCGGTCGGCTCGTCGAGGATCAGGATGCGAGCGCCGCGATAGAGCGCCTTGAGAATTTCGACCCGCTGTTGCAAGCCAACCGGCAGATCTTCGACCTTTTCGTGCAACGGCACGTCGAGGCCATAATCTCGCGCCAGTTCGCCCAGCAGCTTTTCGGCTGACGCCACACTCTGCTGAAGGTGCCAGCCGTTCTCAGCGCCGAGGATGACGTTTTCCAATACGGTGAAGTTGTTCACCAGCATGAAGTGCTGGTGAACCATGCCCACCCCTGCGGCAATCGCATCTTGTGAGCCATGGGGTTTGAAAGGATTCCCGTCGATCAGCATCTCGCCTTTGTCGGCATGGTAGAAACCATAAATGATGCTCATCAGGGTGGACTTACCGGCGCCATTTTCGCCGACAATGCCGTGGATACTGCCTTTGCGAACCTTAAGGTCGATCAGCTTGTTGGCGTACACTTCGCCGAACCGCTTATCGATACCTCTTAATTCGATGGCATAGCGATCTGTCTGGTCCATGATGCAGCCCTGCGTTTCATGAAATAAGACTAAAAACCGGCCCGTGCGGGCCGGTGGTGCGTTGAGAGTCGTAGCAACTATCTAATTAGTATTTGCAGGTGTTATCGCTCATGTAGTCATGAACCTTGACCTTGCCAGCGATGATTTCAGCCTTGATGGCATCCACCTTGGCTTTCATTTCCGGGGTGATCAGCTTCTCGTTGTCCTTGTCGAGCGCCCAATCCACACCGCCTTCAGCCAGACCCAGGTTCTTGATACCCGGCTTCCACTCACCTTTGGCAGCGTCATCCCAGGTCTGGTAAGCGGCCAGACCCACAGACTTGACCATGGAGGTCAGCATGGTGCCCGGTTGCAGGTGGTTCTGGTTGGAGTCCACCCCGATGGCGAACTTGCCGCTGTCCTTGGCTGCCTGATAGACACCGATACCGGTACCGCCGGCTGCGGCGTAAACCACATCAGCGCCCTTGGCGAACTGGGACTTGGCCAGCTCGGCACCTTTGGCCGGGTCAGCAAACGCGGCCGGGGTAGAGCCCGCCATGTTCTGGAACACTTCGATCTTCGGATTGACGAACTTGGCACCCTGCTCGTAACCACACTGGAATTTGCGGATCAGCGGGATATCCATGCCGCCCACGAAGCCGACCTTGCCGCTCTTGGAAGCGATGGCTGCCAGTGCGCCCACCAGGAAGGAACCTTCATGCTCCTTGAAGATGACGGACTGGACGTTCGGCTTGTCGACCACCATGTCGATGATGGTGAACTGGGTTTTCGGGAATTCGGTCGCAACCTTCTCTACCGCAGAACCCATGTTGAAACCGACCGCCACGATCGGGCCGTTGCCACGGCTGGCCAGACGACGCAGACCCTGCTCGCGCTGGGCTTCGTTCTGGGGTTCAAACTCTTTGACCTTGACGCCCTTGTCCTTGTTGTAGAGCTCGACGCCGTTACGGAACACGGCTTCGTTGAATGATTTGTCATACTTGCCCGCGGTGTCATAAATGACGGCTGGCTCGGAAGCAGCCTGAGCAGAGAGAGCCGCGAGAGTGAGGGAGGCCACGGTGGCCAGCTTGAGCACTTTAGTCACGATCGTATCCTTGATTGTTATTAAGTGAGGGAACTTGCTTGCCTGTCAGAGCAGGCTATCTAGCACGCAGGCTTACTCTAAGTCAGCCCCGATGCGGGTCAAGCAAATGATAAGGGAAAAACGTTTGCGTTAACGGTTTGAATTCTAAGCAAATAACCTTATAAGCAGTTGTTTTTTAGCTATTTTTCAGTTTTTTATGCTAACAGCCAAAAGACCCAAACGACATTTCTCTTATTGTTCAGCAAGTTACTGTAAACCGTTTTCCCCTGTTATTCATCCAGCCCCCCGGCAAGCCCGTGATCCGGCTCGCAAAATCCCCACAAACCGCGCGAGCAAGGATTGGCTACAGCTGGAAACCTCACCGCCCCGTTCTCTCTGCGCCAGCCAAAAATGGCCGCACCGGTGCCCCTGCAACCGCCCATCTCGCCCCTCCCCCCGAGTTTGGATTTGGTCTGGCAGGGGGGATGGCCGTATAATCCCCGCCTGTATAAATAAACAGGAGTGGTGATGGACGTTTCAACCCTGCTCGACGGGCTCAACGACAAGCAAAGAGATGCCGTTGCGGCGCCCCGCAGCAACCTGCTGGTGCTGGCCGGTGCCGGTTCGGGCAAGACCCGGGTGCTGGTGCACCGTATCGCCTGGCTGATGCAGGTGGAACGCTGTTCACCCTTCTCCATCATCGCGGTCACCTTTACCAACAAGGCGGCGGCCGAGATGCGCGGCCGGGTCGAAAAAGTGATCGGCGACGGCGTGCGCGGCATGTGGATCGGCACCTTCCACGGCATCGCCCACCGTTTGCTGCGGGCCCACCATCTGGATGCGGGCTTGCCGCAGGATTTCCAGATCCTCGACTCCGACGACCAGTACCGGCTGATCCGCCGGGTGCTCAAGGCGCTCAACCTCGACGAGAAGCACTGGGCCCCGCGCGCCGTGATGGGCTACATCAACGGCAAGAAGGATGAGGGCTTGCGCCCCGGCGACATCGACCTCTATGGCGACCCCGTCACCCGCACCTATCAGCAGATCTACAAGACCTATCAGGAGACCTGCGATCGCTCCGGTCTGGTGGACTTTGCCGAGCTGCTGCTGCGCGCCCACGAGCTGTGGCTGAACAAGCCGCACATCCTCGAGCACTACCGTGACCGCTTCCAGAACATCCTGGTGGACGAGTTTCAGGATACCAACGGCATCCAGTACGCCTGGCTGCGGATGCTGGCGGGCAACAGCGGCAAGGTGATGATCGTTGGCGACGATGACCAGTCCATCTACGGCTGGCGCGGCGCCAAGATCGAGAACATCCAGCGCTTCCTGACCGACTATCAGGGCGCCGAGACCATCCGCCTCGAGCAGAACTACCGCTCCACCGCCAATATCCTCAAAGCGGCCAACAGCGTCATCGCCAACAACGCCGAGCGCCTTGGCAAGGAGCTGTGGACCGAAGGGGCCGAGGGCGAGCCGATTTCGCTCTACGCCGCCTTCAACGAGGTGGACGAAGCGCGCTTCGTGGTTGGCCGCCTCAAGGATTGGAAGGAAAAGGGCGGCCTCCTGGCCGACTGCGCCATCCTCTATCGCTCCAACGCCCAGTCGCGGGTGCTGGAAGAGGCGCTGATGCAGGACGCCATGCCCTATCGCATCTACGGCGGCCTGCGCTTCTTCGAGCGGCAAGAGATCAAAGACGCCATGGCCTACCTGCGGCTTATCAACAACCGTGGCGACGACGCCAGCTTCGAGCGGGTGGTCAACACCCCGACCCGCGGCATCGGCGATCGCACCCTCGAGATCCTGCGCGGCAACGCCCGCGATCAGGGGCTCAACCTGTGGCAATCGGCCAAGGCCCTGCTCAACGACAAGGTGCTGACCGGTCGCGCCGGCAATGCGGTGCGCGGCTTTGTCGAGCTGATCGACGCGCTGGAGGAGCAGGTCGCCATGCTGCCGCTGCACCAGCAGGCGGATATCGCCATCCAGAACTCCGGCCTCAAGGCGATGTATCTGGCGGAAAAAGGCGAGAAATCCCAGGCACGGGTAGAGAACCTGGACGAACTGGTCACCGCCTGCCGCCAGTACCAGCGCCCGGACGAGTTGGAGGATATGAGCGATCTCTCCGCCTTCCTCGCCCACGCGGCGCTGGAGTCCGGCGAGAATCAGGCGGACGAATATGCCGACGCGGTGCAGCTGATGACCCTGCACAGCGCCAAGGGGCTGGAGTTCCCGCTGGTGCTGCTGGTCGGCGTCGAAGAGGGCATGTTCCCCAGCCAGCAGTCCACCGAAGAGTCGGGCCGGCTGGAAGAGGAGCGCCGCCTCTGTTACGTCGGCATGACCCGCGCCATGGAGAAGCTCTACATCTGTTATGCCGAGAGCCGCCGCATCTACGGCCGCGAGATGTTCCACAAGCCGAGCCGCTTTATCCGCGAGATGCCCGCCGAGTGCCTCGAAGAGATCCGGCTGCGCACCCAGGTCAGCCGCCCCACCCAGTACGGCCGCTTTAGCCAGAACGAGGTGCAGCAGAGCTTCGACGCCAGCGGCATCAAGCTCGGCCAGCGGGTGCTCCATCCGAAATTCGGCGAAGGGGTGGTACTCAACTTCGAAGGGGTCGGCCAGCAGAGCCGGGTGCAGATCCAGTTCGATGACGTCGGCGCCAAGTGGCTGGTAACGGCGTATGCCAGATTGGAAGCGCTGTGATTTTTCCCGCTCTTGATGCAATCAACCCGGCTTAGGCCGGGTTGGTTTTTATATTACCCATCGAGATAACCTTAAATTCGCTACGCCATGCGACGAGACGGTTCTGTTCCTAGAATTGCGGCTGTGGTATTGTCGCCGATTAGACGTAGTTGACTATTTGATGAGAAATAGCGTGAAATTATCTAAGTACATTGAGAACTACTTTCCAGACTGTGATAGCACATCAGCATTTCAGCTATCGACGAAATTTAATTTCCCTGTTAAAAATGACTTATCAAGTATTTTTTCTTGGCCACCAAATGTATTTTTGATTCTATATACATTATGTGAGTACACAGATAAATATAGATTGATGGTTTCACCACAGAAACATTTCGCATGGGATAAAAACGACCGTGCAGAGTCACTCATACTAGCCGAAGAATGGAAGTGTTTTCTTGAAAATGCATCTCTCGGCAATGTGACATATAGATTCTTTTCTAGTGGAAATAATCAAAACAACAATTTTCATTCTTTACAAAATGAATTAGCTAATGTTTTTTCACCCATCAACCTAAATAGAAATATTTATGATTTACTAAATGACCCAAGCTTCTCTAAATCGGCATTCAAATTATTGATATCCGTAGACGAGTTATTTTGTGGAATAAACATATGTGACTATACGTTTAAAAGTGCATTAAGCTTTTGGCTTTTGTTGCGAACAGGCATGCTAAAAAATTCTGTTGCAAGTGGTGCCGATGCCATTAGCTCACCAAATCTTGCAGATAATAATGCACAATTTGGTTTTGTCACATTTAAAACAAGTGTGCCGCAAACAGGCTTAACTATAAACAATCTTTCTCATAATCTTACTGTAATTAAACCATCAGTAAAGCCCAGAGTGATTGCAAACAAATTAATAAACGCATCATTCGATAAGAAGTCATACAATATACTTTTTTTACCTTGGCCACTTGAAGTAGACTCAGAGTCATTTCGCCAATCTAAAAACAAGCAAATATATATGGATGATTATTTCGATTTTTTCGATTACTCTCCAACCAATGAAATAAAGATACCACATTTTTATTCTTCATTAATAAGCACTATCGAAAGAGTAGGGAAAATTGATCTAATCGTTCTGCCTGAATGTGCAATCAATGACAAGATGTTTAACCGTTTGAAGGAAATTCTCTTTGATTGTTTTGGAGAAAACTCTCCATCATTGCTGGCAGGTATATATGGTGATGATAAAGACAATTCTTGTGCAAAAAACGCCGCAATGCTTGCCTTTGTAGGTGAAGCAAGAAGTTTTGATAGTGTTGAGCAGAAAAAGCACCATAGGTGGTTTTTAGATAGAAGCCAACTAAGGGCTTATAATTTATCTGGCGCATTGGATCCGGGCAAAAAATGGTGGGAGAATATATCTGTTGATAGGCGAAACCTTTTAATTGTACATACATTAGATGGTGTTAGATTGTGTCCGTTGATTTGTGAGGATCTTGCTAGACAAGAGCCTGTTGCTCAAGCGGTAAGAGCTACAGGTCCTAATTTAGTCGTTAGTCTATTACTGGATGGACCACAACTGAAAGGTCGTTGGCCTGGGAAATATTCAGCCGTATTGTCCGATGACCCTGGGGCCTCTGTTTTTTCTGTAACAGCCCTAGGCATGACCATGCGGTCAACGGGCCTAGGTGACTCTCCAAGTAGAGGTGTAGCACTTTGGAGTGAGCCAAATAATGGTTCAGAAACTCTAGAACTTGCCGATAATGGCATTGGAATTATTGTTGAACTAGAAATATGTGAACACGATATGTGGTCTCTTGACGGCCGAATTAAAAAGAAACCTGTACTTAGGAAAAAATTTCATAGTAGTATACCATTAGAGTTTGATGCTCCAGTTAGCTATTTAAAGGCCAAACTTGAGAAAACAATTCGCAACGGAGGTAAAAAATGAGCATGACATTAGTTGATAAGCAATTTCTTCGCTCTGTTGCGGATTTAGTTTTAAATAGACCTAAGTTAGCTTCAGAGTTTTTCAAAGAGCCTGATATTGCAAAAATGGATATTTTCAATCCGCTTAGGCACTTGATTGATTTACTAGGCGAAAAAGATGGTAATGTTTCAGAGGATGAAATATTAGAACAAATTAATAAGATTTCAGATAAAGACACCAGAGAGATATTTATCAGTGCATCATCTATGGCCAAAAGATAAAAACAAAAGTTATTAAGAATGACAGAGGCCTAGATTTACAAATCTACGAAATCCGGGACACCCATCTTTATGACAAAGGCGTAGCGAATGAAGCTACGCCATGTTTTTGATGAAGGCATCTGGTCACTTAACCAACTTGCTCTCCATCACCCCTTGCTTGCCTTCCTCTTCACTGACCTGACTCAACTTGGAGCGGGCCATTAGCAGGCCCATCTTGACCTCCTGCCAGACGTAGTAATTTTTACCCGCCTCGGTGCTGAGGGTCAGGGTGGCATCGTTCTCCGACTTGGAGGTGATGGTGTGGCTGCCCGGCGTCACCTGCTTGAGGATGTAGGTGTGGGCCACGGTATCGCCGACCGCCACACCATCCACCAGCAGCGGCATTTTCACCGCCGCACCGAAGGTCTCGTTGCGATAGATATAGAGGTTGGCCGCATCCTTGGGGGCTACAAACTGCTTGGCCTGCGCGTCTGCGGTGGCATCGGCCATGGGTACGGAAGCACAACCGGAAAGCAGCGCCGCCGACAGCAGGGCGGCACCCATCATTATTTGCCTGAACATAGTCGTTATTTTTTAGTGAGTTAACGGGATTTAAAGGTTCGCATGAGCCTGCGCTGGCTGACAATCGCTCAAATCGGTCGGGGTGTGATCCGGTTCAATTTTTCGGCATTTGGTGGGATGAAGGTGGGAACTCAGAAACCCGGCCGCCAGATGCGGCGCGGTGGCCGGGTGAATTGTAAAGAGTAGGGTGACAGGGAAAGGGATCAGCCTAGTCTAATCAACTCGATGGGGGCGTAGCGCTCACCGGAGTTTGCCAGCAGCACACACTTCTCATGCTCCGCCTGATAGGGAGTCATGTTGTCGGTATGAGCCTCTTTCAGGAAGTCGACTGCGCCAGTGGCGGCAATCATCACGCGCTGACCCAGGTTCAGCACATTGCGGTTACGGTCATAGATCTTCATTTCATTCTCCTTTTCTTGTGTCCTGGCGAATGCGCAGGCGTCTGTCCAGGACAACGGCATTCAGCCTACGCCCCTGAAAAAAGGTGATTTATGTCACAGATCAAAAAAGGGGCGATAAGGGACTCGCATGTTCAAAAAGCGAGCACGCCCCCTTGGCCAACGGCTGTCGCGCAAAGTAGCGCTACCCTGCCCTTTTCGTCGTGGCGGGCTCGAACCCGGCAGCGGTTGGGGTATATTGGTGGCCGATTAGCCAGTCTCATTCACTGTGGCCGCACACGCGGGCCGCTGTTTCAACAAGATGGAGAGTGCTCATGAATCGCGATATCACCGCCCAGTTCATCAAGATGCTGACCAATCTGGATCACTGTCTGGCCAAGGCCGAGGCCCACGCCGCGGCGAAGCAGTTCAACGTGGATAACTTCTTCGGCGAGCGCTTGATCGTCGATATGCTGCCGCTGTCCAAGCAGGTGTTGATCTGCTGCGATTCGGCCCGCGCCGTGGTCGCCACCGCCAGCCACAGCGAGCTGCCGGCCATGGGCGATGAGCCCAAAACCATCGCCGATCTGCGCGCCCATATCAGCAAGACCATCACCTATCTGCAAGGCATGCTGGACGCGGACTACAGCCAGTACGCCAGCGGTCGCTACGTGCCCCACTGGGCGGGCGGCAAGGGGATGGATGGCCATACCTGCGTCCATGAGTACGGCATTCCCAACTTCTACTTCCATCTCACCATGGCCTACGCCCTGCTGCGCCGGGCCGGGGTCGATCTCGGCAAGCGCGACTATCTGGGCGGGCTCAACCTGCAATAAGCGCTGCACGCCACAGGCGGCCAAGAGATAGCAAAAGCCTGCCACGCGGCAGGCTTTTTTATATCGGGTGGTGCAGATCTGGTGCGCAGAAGAGCTGCGCCCTAGAAGGGGCCGTTGCTCTCGCGCAGCTTGTCGGGCAGGCCGTCGTGATCACCCAACTCACGCTCGGGTACGTCATCCCAGTGCAGCTTGCCGAGGGTGATATTGCGCTCGGGATGCACGGCGTAGTGGATGCGGTTGTCCTCCCGATCGGTATCGCCAATGCAGAGCAGCCGGACAGTCTCTTCGGTATTGTTGATAAAGGCGTGGGCCAGCCCGTCACCGGCCTTGAAGCCCACCGAGTCACCCGGTTGCAGGCGATAGAGCACGCCATCGAGCCAGACATCGGGTGTTCCTTCCAGCACGTGGACGAACTCGTCTTCAGTCTTTTCGGCATGGGGCCAGCTGGTGCGATGGCCGGGTTCGACAATCTCGTGGTGGATGCCGATGCGGCTAAAGCCAAAGTGCTTGCCGAGGGCGCAGCCGCGGGAAAGGGGCTCCTGACTGCCGGAGTAGTAGCGCGGCGTCTGCTCTTGCAGCTCGCTCCAGTGTTTGATGCAGGGGTGGCGATTCATAGCGGTTCCTTTTCCATGAGGATGCAGTCACGGGAAGGGTCATCCTGACTGTCAGAATGCGGGGAGAAAAGCAGAAATTTTCTGGTCAGATGAGCCCCTCTGACGAGGGGCTCAACAAGCACGAATTACTTGGCCTTGACGCAAGGCAAGGGAGGAAGCTCGCCCTGTGCAGCCGTGCGGGTCATCTGGTAGTTGCCGGCAAGATCCCGATAGACACGGGTGTTCCACACCTCTCCGTTGTCGAGCTGGAACTCGATGTCGTAGTTGACCCCGGAGACCACCTGGCTGCGCACCTCGCGGATGCTCTGCAGTTTGGCGGCCGTGTTCATGCGAGCCAGCACGCTGGCCAGCGCAGCCTCTCCTTCCGCATTGGGCAACGGCTGACTCTGCCAGCCACCCGCCATCGGCGCACACTCAGGCGTGGGTGACGAGGTGCTGCAGGCACTCAACAGGCCAGCAACAAGGATGGGTAACAACACACGTTTCATATCATTTTCTCCTGCCTGAAAAATGACCACCTTATCAACATCTTGCCATTATTGCAGCCCAAAAGGCTCCCGCTGCGCCCCGCTTGGACGCACCAATCGATCAGCGCCCCAGATTGTCCGCCAGCTGCTTGGCGCGGCTGGCCGCCCACTGGTCGATCATCTTCTCCATCTCCTCGGCGGTGATGGGCTCATCCTTGTGGGTGGTATCCGTGCTCTCACGGGCATCCATCACCCGTACCAGCAGCTTGCCGCTCCGGGAGTCGAGCAGCTGGGCCATGCTGCCCACCTTGAGCAGGTAAGGCTCCTTGCCGATCACTTCGCGGGTGACATTGATGGCGATCTTGGCTGGCAGCAGGTCACGCAGCTTGGGGTCGGGGCGGGTCAGGTCGAAGTTGGTGACAGCGGCCTGGATCCGCATCACTTTCGGGCCGGGGGCCGTGGCGATCTTGACGCCCTGCTTGATCAGCTCGCTCTGGAACTTGTCGTGGTAGTAGCGGCCAATCTGGTTCTGTTCGTTGGCGGTCAGCAGATACCACTGACCGTTCTCCTGCCGGATAAACTGCAGCGGATCGAGCAGCACCTCATTGTATTGGCGCAGGTCAACGCCCGGCTCCTTGTAGACGCGCTGATTGGGGTTGCTCTCGCTCTGCTGGAAGGCTGTCAGCGGGATCGCCTGCAAGCTGTGGGATACCTGATTCTTGACGGCGCAGCCACCCAGAAGGGCCGCAGCCACGGCGACCATCACGACCTTTTTCATATTTGCTCCTGCATTTTACTGTTTGTTTTTGCTGTGGATTTCGCACCACATGGCTGGAGAACCCGTGCCGGATGCCGCCAATGTCACAGAGAAATAACCTATTCATCACCTTCCTACAAGGGACAGATCAGGATTGTTCAGCTCACATCCAAGTTGTCACAATTGAGGCACTTTTGTACAGGGTCAGCCAGGGTACGAACGGCAATCTGGCGAGGGTTCGGTTGTTTAATCCGGCTAAATGGGGCGGCGGAAAGCGCTCAGTTTTTTCAAACGATAGAGGCCCGCGAGCGGCGTGAGTTGAACGGGGGAATACTCTGGAACGCGCGATGACCGATCATCAGCCATCTTGCGCAAACTTGCCTGCCGCCGGAGAAGCAGCAGGCTCATTCATCAGTTATCGAGATCCCAGGGGCACAGCTTGACCAGCCCCTCTTTGCCGCTGGCGACGATCGCCTGCTGCACCATCCGTTTGTAGCGATTCTTGATATGGGCGGGCAACGCGGGCACCAGCAGCCGCTCGTCAAACTCCGGCAGCGGGCGATCCGGCAGCACCGCCTGCTCCTGCGGGCTGAGGGGTGGCCGGGAGGCAATATTGCTGGCCGAGATGGTGGGCGTGCCCACCAGCATCTGGCGTTGCAGCGGCGCGCTCAGCAGAAAATCCACCAGCAGGTAGGCGGCCTTGAGCCGTGCGGGATCATCTCCGACATGGCGGGCGATGGAGATCGCATCGAGGGCATAGATGGCCCCCTCCTGCACCATGGCGATCCGCCACTGCTGCTCGTTCTGCTTATTGCACTCCACCAGCTCCAGCCCCCAGGTGGTGGCAAAGGTCTGCTGGCGCAGATCCTCGCAGCGGTTGGCCTGATTGAACCAGAAGCCGCGACTGGCTCGCAGCCGCTGCGAGAGTTGCTGCTCCACCTCTTGCTGCAAGGTCTTGTCGGCCAGCATCTCGCCGCTGGCAAACAGGGCGGGCGACTTGCCAAGGGAGAGCAGCACTGAAAAGAGCAGTGGCTCGAACTGGTCGCAGAACTCGGCAAACTGGCCCGACGGCGAGCTGTTGGCGAGCACCTGCCAACTGGTGGGCGCTTGCGGCACCTGCTTGCTGTCATAGGCGAGGCTGAACATGGCGTAGGAGAAGGGCACCGAGTAGTTGCGCTCCCCCTGCTTGTCATACTCGGTGTTCTTGAGGGCGGGCTTCACCTCGGCGTAGTGCTGCAGGCGGCTGAAATCGATGGGGAGCAGCAGCTTGAACAGCGGCTGGTGATGGGCCTTGTAGAAGTAGCTGGTCGGCAGCACCACGTCGGCACTGCGGGTGCGCAGGGAGCGGTAGACGCTGTCGAAATCGGTCAGCAGCGGCTCGATCCGGCTGACCGTCGCCTCCACCCCATGGGCTTTGGCGTAGTCGGCAAACTGTTGTTCATAACCCGCAGGCAGATAGCCCCACTCCAGCAATTTGAGCTGAACCGGGGCCGCCAGCGCCGGGGTCATCCCCAACAACCAGCAAAGAGGCAGTAGACGCATGGCCGGGCACTCCTGACAGGTAAACCTTGCTGGAGTATAGGCCCATGCGCCGACTCGTCAGGCCACCAGCTCGGCTCCCATGCTCGCCAGAATGGAGAGGCTGACCACCGCAAACAGCACGCCGGTCACCAGATTGAGCGGCCGCTGCACCCGCAGCAGCAGGCGCTGGGCGCGATCGGTGGAGAGGCTCCACGCCAGCAACCCGAACCAGCAGAGGGAGATGATGAAGAGCTCGCCCACCAGCAGGCTGCGGGTCATTCCATCCACCTCTGGTGTCACCATGGCGGCCAGCAGACCGATAAAGAACACCAGCGCCTTGGGGTTGAGCAGATTGGTGGCAAGGCCAGTGCGCACGCCCCTGCCCCAGCCGCGCAGCTCGTTGGCGGCGCTGGCCATCACGGTACTGCTCTGCTGCCGAGCCGCCATCAAGGCACCCCACCCCAACCAGCCCAGATAGAGGGCGCCGCAGCACTTGATCACCATAAACAGCAGCGGGTGACTGGCGATCAGCATGCTGATCCCGGTCAGGCTGAGGGTGGCGTGCACCATGATCGCCAGCGAGATGCCCAGCGCCGCGCCAAGGGCGGTCGGCCGGTGCAGGCTGGTACGCAGGATCAGGGCGAAATCGGGGCCGGGGCTGGCCAGTGCAATCAGGTGCATCAGGCCGAGGGTAACGAACAGACTGGTCAGCATAACAACTCTCGCTTTAACGACGGAGAGCCAGCATGGCGGATCAGCGGGGGGCGCGGCTTGTAAAAGATTGCATCTGGGCACGAAATTCGGCGGGTGTCAGACCGAATGCCTGGCGAAAGCCGTGGTGGAAGTGACTCTGATCGAAGAAGCCGACCGCCAGCGCCACCTCGCTCACCGCCATGCCGCTCGCCAGCAGTCGCTTGCCCTGCTCCAGCCGCAGCCGTTTCAGCCAGGCGTAGGGGGTCATGCCGCTGCGCTTCTTGAACTGGCGCAGGAAGGCGAAACGGTCGAGCCCGAGCAGCCCCGCCAGCTCTTCCAGCGAGTGGGGCTCGTCGAGGGCGGCCATCAGGTAGTCGCGCAGGAATCTCAGCTGGGGATCCGCCAGCTGGTGTACCTCGGGGGCCAGATGCAGCAGCTCCCCCAGCAGGGCCAGCAGCTGGCTCTCGATCAACAGGCCATCGGCCTTGGGGTTATCGAGATAGCCGTGCAGCTGGGCAAAACCCTGATAGAGGTCGGGGCGGCTCTGCAATCCCTTGTCGAAGAAGGGTTCCGGCTGCTCCGGCAGCCAGAGCGCCAGCTGCTGCGGATCGATGGCGAAGACCCGCACCTCGTAACCTTCCGGCAGCAGGCTGAGGCCGTCGTGCACCTCATCCGGGTTGACGGTAGAGAGCACCCCGCGCACCAGATGGTGGCTGTTCCCCTTGTGGATAAACTTCTGGCCACCCCGCTGCACCAGCCCGATATGGTAGTCGAGATGGACATGGCGGCCGTAGCTGAACGCCCTGTGGTGGGAGTGTGACAGCTCGACCCCCGGCAGGTGCGGGGATTGCCAGTAGCGGATGAGGGAATCGGTGGTATTCATGGGTTATAGATACACCAGAAGCGGGCCTTGGACTTGTAGATTATTGCACGCAACCCCCTCTCAACGCCCCCACAGCCGCGGGGTTGGCTCCACCAGCGAGGCGAGCGGCACCCGCTCCACCATCTGACGCATACGCTGCACCAGTTCGGGATTGCCATCCCCCAGCGACTTGTTCAGCACGATATGCACCTGCAGTGGGGTGACCGGCAGGTAGATGAGGCGGGTCGCCGCAGGGAGCTTGGCACGAAAATGGTTGGCGGAAATATCGTTGGAGAAGAGCGCGGCATCGATGCGCCCGCGCAGCAACTTCTGCATGTTGCCATGCTCCCAGCTGAGCTGGGAGAGGGTGTCGATATGGATCTGCGGATGCTGCAACAGCAGCGGCACGATCGCCTGACTCGACCAGCCGATGGTGGTGCCGAAGAGATCTTCCTGCCGTTCGACCGAGTGAAGTCGCGATGGTACCAGTACCACCAGCACCGGCCGCAGCAGCAACAGGTGGGGGTCGATATAGCGAAAGTGACGAGCACGCTCGGGACTGTAACTCAGCAGCGGGGTCAGATCGCACTCGCCGCTCTCGAGGTTGCTGAGCAGCCGCGCCACATTGAGCCCCTGCCACTCGATGGTGCGCCCGATCGCGGGTTCGATATGACGGCGAAAGTAGTCGATCACCGGCCCGGAGACCTCGTCCTGCCGATCGATGGTGACCAGCGGCGCCAGCTGAAAGACACATCCCCGCAGTGGCGCGTTGATCGCCACCGCCTGGCTGATGGTCATAAGAGGGAGAAGAAGTGCCGATAGCAGTAATACCAAACGCGTGCCCGAACGAGAGATGCCCATAAGTGCCGACCCGATGCCCTGATAGCCATCAGCATGGCACAAGGCAAATGAGCGGGCTATCCGCTCATGCCGCGCTTCGACCTCTTGTGCCCCCTACTCCCATGACCAATGGGCCCCCGTTTTATTGCGGTGAAAATCAATAATTCCGCTGCTTTGATGGATTTTGGTCTCTTGAGATATAGTGCGGCCCCATTCATCAAACCGGCGGGTGAGCGCCCCGCCGGACAGGTAAATTCATGAGACTGTTTTTGCTGTTGTTGTCGTTGTTTGCTGCGACCGTAAGTTCTGATGAAAAGCCGCGCCTGCCCTATTACGACTGGGGTCGCTGCCCGTTTGAAGGTTGTACCTATAAGACATGGACCACCAAGCAAGAGGTGATCGTCAGAGCCGAGCCATCCCTGACGGCCAAAGCGCTGTTCCGGCTACCCCGCGGCCAGCAGGTGGAAGGACTGACCGGGGTCGTCATTACCGAACAACCGGGGATCGTCGAGATACTCAGGTCGGTCAAGCTGGGCTACAGCAAAGAGGGCAAAGGGCCGCTGCTGAATATGAAGGCAGGGGAAACGCTTTATATCCTCGGCGGACTGGGCGAAGGCAATAGCCTGTTCTGGTACAAGGGCAAAACCTACATTCTCGATTATGACTATGCGCGCAAAGAGATCAGATACGGCCGGTCACCGCAGAACCAGTGGTGGGTAAAAATCCGGGACAAGCAGGGACGTGAGGGTTGGGTTGCCGAAGCCAAAAACTTCGCCCATATGGACCGTTTCTAATAGTGACAGCCAGCCCCCCGAGATCGGGGGGCTGGCCGTGAATGACTCACTGCTTGGGTTGCAGCTTCATCGCTTGCAGATACTCCAGCACCTGGGTTTTGTAGTCCGCCTGATAGGAGAACTTGGTGCTGTCGCACGCCGCGATCAGGTTCACCGCGGTGCAGAACAGGGTGGCTGCCAGCAGCCCCTTGCCAACCCACTGCGGGTAACGGCGGCCCCAACGCACCAGTAACAGCAGGATCGGGAACAGGGCGTAGGGGAAGATCAGCATCAGGTGCCAGTAGTTGAAGATGATGGGCGAGAGCGCCGCACTCACCAGCACAGCCAGCACCGCCGCCAGCGCATAGAGGCCGAGCCAGCTTTCACCATCCACTGGAGCACGGTCGCTGCGCAACAGACGCGGCTTGAGTTCACACCACAGCTGCCAGTTGGCCTTGGCCGCCAGCAATACGGTCGCCGAGCCTACCCCGTAGATCACCACCCGCCACAGCCAGACTGCCGCCATCTGCAGGTATTCGTGCCCCGCCAGCCAGATGAACTGGGTGTCATTGACCAGCTTGCTGGCAAACAGCCAGGAGCCGTAACGCAGCCAGTAGAGCACTGATTTCAACACCGGATAGACATGCACCAGCCCCCAGCCGATATAGCGCTGGCGCGCCTCGGGATCGACGTTCTGGGTGATGTGGCTGTTGCTCATCACTTCCATGGCGTAAGGGATCAGGGAGGCACCGATCAGCAGGGTCGCCACCACCACCCCGCTCCAGCTCACCTTGAGAATGCGGCGCCAGAACAGATAGGTGGACATTACCGCCAGCAGCGGCCAGGAGTAGTGCAGCTGCATCGCCATGCCGATGGCCAGCAGGTGAACGATCATGTGCCAGAAGGAGGCCCGCTCGCGCATATGCCAGGCAGACCAGCAGTGCATGGCCGAGAAAAGGAACAGATAAGAGGGGTTGTAGAGCAGACTCTCGTACTGGAACCAGGGGTTGAGCCAGCAGAGCACCAGAAACAGCAGACGTACCCTGTCATCAAACACCTGACGGATCACTGCATCAAACAGCAGGAATCCGACCAACCGCATCGCCAGCAACAACACCATGGGGGCATAGGGAGAATCCCACAGCAGCAGCGGCCCGCCAATCAGCCAGGCCGACAAACTCCCCGGCACATTGCCCACCGCACTCGCCGCATTGCCATAGCTGAGCCAGACCCCCTCATAAGCCCCAAGGTAACCCTTGTAGAGCATCTGGGTCTGGTCGCCGGTGAGGAGTTGGTGATCGGAAAACAACCAGGAAAGCAGCAGCCCGGCAAATATACAGGCCGCGAATAATGCGTTATGGTAGCGCCCACTAAGACCAATCATTGATCCACACCTATTGAAAAAATTGCTAACGACTTTAACAGTTGCCACCTGATTTTGCTCGTTTACGATTCACATTTTTAGTAGATTTACCAGTCAGTTATGAGACCCGCGGAGCAGTTATGACCCCACCAGTTAAAAAGTTTTTATTCATTGTTGAAGACTTGTATGGTGGTGGTGCGGAAAAGGTTTTGCTCAATACCGCATCATTGCTAAAAGATGCCGGTGCAGATGTAACCTTGTTTACCTTGCGAGAAAAAATAGACCATACGCTACCTGACAACATTCACCCGATTAATCTTGGCATTGTCACAAAGCTGACTAAAGCCATATCCAATGTTGCGGTTGAAAAAATACAAGCATCTCTGATCTTTAAAAAAGTCAAAGAGATCTCGCCTGACGTAATTATCTCATGCTCATGTGACAAAATTACCAGACACCTGCCTGATACACTGAATATTTATTACTGGATCCACGGAAATGTCACCGGCTTTGCCAAAGACCATGCCAAAGGATATGGAAAATTCAAGCGCTTCTATAATGGCAAGAAACTGATCTGCGTATCTCGTGGCATCGCGGACGACATTTTGCAAAATGTAAAAGCTACACCCAAATCGTGTCAGGTTATCTACAATCCGTTTGATATCGAGAAAATTCAGGCGTTGGCCAATGAGCCTTTCAGCAAGCCATTCGACAAGTATTTTATCCATGTTGGCACCTTCGAAGAGCGGAAACGCCATGATCGTCTCTTGCAGGCATATCAGCTAAGCGGTGTTGATACGCCACTCGTCCTGATGGGCAAAGGGGAGCGACGCCCTTACATTGAAGCCATGATCGAGGAGATGAATCTTGCAAGCAAGGTGAAGATCATCGACTTTCAGAAGAACCCCTACCCCTATATCAAAGCAGCTCAGGCGCTCATCCTGACATCCGATGCTGAAGGGCTGCCAACAGTGCTTATTGAAGCACTTATCTGCCACACCCCGGTGATCAGCGTGGATTGTCCGTCTGGACCGGCAGAGATATTGACGAAACCACTCGATAAATTTCTAATCCCGATAGAAGATATCCATGGACTGGCCATGGCAATTACAGGTGTTGATCGAAGGAGAATTTCCATTGATTCAAACTGTTATCAACAATTTTCTAGTGAAAGTGTGACCGAACAGTTTATATCTTTATGAGAAAGAGTTGGGGAAAACCCCAACTCTCTATAGATAATCAGCCACCCATTTGTTAAATACTGTTTTAAATTCATCAACGTTTATAAAATTTACGTCTTGTTGTGCAGACCTAGTTTCTGCGTAGATAACACTTGAGCGAGGATTATTGGGATGCCACTCCACATTTTCTGGCATCCCGAAATTATCATTGTAAATACCAAGAACAGGTTTATTCAAACCTGTTGCAATATGCACCGTTGCTGTATCCACAGACACCATACCGGCACACTGCCTTGTCTGTGCAAAGAGTGCAGCCAGAGATGGTTTCTCATGATCACTAACAACCCTGGTTGGGTCACAAACATGAGATAAAACTCGTTCAACGTCCCTCTCACGCCCAGGTGGATACAAGAGACAAATGTTGTAATTTGATGAATCAAGCATTGTGTTAATTAACGCTATAATTTTTTCAACACTGAAACAACGGGATGTCCCACTGCCATATGGATTGAAACACAACGTTTTATTACTTGGCCACCAAGAGCCAACCCTATCCTCAGCCCCCTGACACGAAGGTACTATATAACTGGTATCAGGGTTAGCAATCCCCATATGCTCCAGCAGCACCTTAAATTTCTTAGCGAAGTGCATCCCTGCTGTTTTTTGGCCCAACTTGATATTAATACAGTCAAGCTCATCATCGAGTCCTGCTACATTTTTGCTCCCAACTTTGGAGATGAAATAAAGGTCTTTCATCTTCATCTTTTGGCTAAAATGCACAAGATAATCTACCCCCCCAATTTCATTGGCTAATTTTTTGAGCTCTATATAGCCAGCCCTCTTGGGCATTTCAAAGACGCAATCAAAGTTAAAAAAATCTCTAAAAAATGGCGCCATTTCAGAGCTGGTAATGACATAGACTTTCCGCTCCGGAAATTTATTTTTAATCTCCCTTGCCACCCAGGAAGAGACGATTGCATCACCAAGCTTAGCATCCCACCTAACAAAAACAGTGGCACCATGTGATGACGCTCTCACTGATGAATGACGATCAAAAAGTAAAATACCCAGCTTGCGGCGAAGGACGTCCCTCCATAATTGAAATATTTTAATCATAGCAATCACCTCCATCACTCTATATGCTGACCATAATTTCTGTCATCAATCGTCGATTGGAATAGTCCAACATCCAGACAGCACGGCTCCACACCAGCGGCACTCAATTTATTCCACTGCAGCCGTCCAGTGAGGTAATCAGCAGGCATTCTGATTGGATAAGCTATTTTCAGCAGCTTGTGAGCGCCAGCCAATGTAAGAATATATCCACCTGTCGATATAATTCCTCTTTTTGAATTTTTACTAGGTGTTAAATATTTTGCCAAACGATACCCCTCTGGCAAAGATGAGTATATTGGGAAGTGTTTCGCCTTGCCATGATGTAAGAATACAATGTCAGAGCTATTTTTATTAGTGACCTCGTTGACGATAGCTTTGAAATGCATGTGGACGTATATATCATCTTCTAAAATTACACAGCGTGGGATATCTCGCTCCACCATCACTTCATATATATTGATATGACTCATGGCACAACCGACCTCACCCAAGCTAAGATCATGACCGCAAGTCTCTCTTGCCAGATTGAAATCTACTTTCGCCAAGCGATCTGATGGTAATGATTTACCATCTACAGCATCGAAAAACTCAAAGTTAATCCCCAAATGAGACATCTGGCGCTCTACCATGGCCCGTCTGTCAGCACTACGTGTTAAACTAATAATAAATACGGGTATCATAGCTATAATAAATCCTGCTTGAGTTCATGACAAAATAAAATAAAAATCAGACTGAATGAGTATAAATACATCATGCTTTGGTGTTCAAAAGGCACATCAAAAACTGCTCCGACAGCGAATGATATAGGGATAAAGACGCCTGCAGACACAAACCCCATTTCTTTCGCAAAAAATATTGCCGGCAATATAAGTATACCTAGTAAGAAAATGAATCCTATACCACCCCGAATAACTAAAGTCTGTAAATACTGGTTGTGTGCATGCGCAAGTTCGGGGTTTAGCAACGCTTGTGGCACAAGACCCAGCTTCACTTGCTCTTGCTTTAACGCATCAAAACCTTCAGTGCCCACACCTATTAATGGCGAGTCGAGAAACCCCAACCAAGCGCTTTCCCATGCTACCGCTCTTAGCCCAAGAGATGTGCTGTAATTTCCATTCTCCATGTTTATAACATCAGAAAGTCCAGAGTCTATTCTATTTTTCACGATACTGCTGTTTAAACATAGCATTCCGAGTACTAACAACAAACCTAGCGTGATTGAAATATATTTCAGTGGTTTTGTTTTTATTTTAAACAATAAAAAACATGTAATCACAACCATGAATGCTAGCCAAACACCACGACTTTGTGAAAGATATAGTGCCCCCAGAGAGAATAATGCCGAAATGATATGAAACCATTTTTCAAGGCGATTCTCTGAGAAAGAAACCGAAAACCAAAAATTGAGAATAGCCAATGTTAGGGCTGTTTGAGAAAAAATTATCGCATTTGTAAAACCCTCTACCCTAGCGACCCCATGATTATACTGCCATATACTAATAACCCCCAAGCCAAATCCACCAAGAATAACCCCATAACAACCAGCTTTTAATAAAAAAACATTCCGTGGAATTAAAAATGTGAAAAATATGACATAAATTATGGCACGCATAATGCCATATTGATCACCATGAATTTGTCTATTTACAAATAGATAAATGGCATAGAATAATAAAACCCATATTATATGACAATTTTTAAACCCCACCGGATAACGATGGATGTAAAAAGAAACCATGCCAATTATGGATGCCACAACAATGAGGTTAGATAGATATGTTTTTCCATCAGTAAAGAAAAACATTACGCTGAATGCAAAAATCAGGGTGCATGAAAAGATCAGAAGAGCAAATCGCTCCATGCTTATGGCATTTTTTGATATCACTTTGATTTCCTGAAGACATAATTTCCGCGAATTTTGCGCCATAACCCAAACACATCTGTGCGGGGAAAGATGGCGATCCGGCGGATCTGGAAAGGGTCCTGGTGCATTGCTTTGGGGCCGCTATTGGTAGCGACGGCAAAACGATACCCGGCGGCGATAGCCTGCTCCTTGGCACTCTCGTTCATATCTCCGTAAGGGTAGGCAAACGAGAGCAACGGATGGCCAAGCAGGGCCTCCAGTTGGCGTTTATTCTCCTGAATTTCATGGGCTTGTTGTTCGGGTGTGAGCTTGCTCAAACGGGGGTGAGTCAGAGTATGACCACCAATTTCCACATGACCGCAGGCAGCCAGCACCTTGACCTGCTCACCACTCATCAATGAAACCTTGGTATCCGGATTGGTCGGATGCTCCACATCCCAACGGTTATAGCCTTCACCGGTAACCACGTACACCACGGCTTTATAACCATATTTTTCCAGCAGCGGCAGCATGCGGGTCAGGTTGTCCTGATAGCCGTCATCGGCAGTGATCATCAGGTACTTCTTGCCGTATTGCAGACGGTGGATAAAGCCTTTGTCCGCCAAATCGCGGAACGTCAGGGTTTCGTAGCCTAGCCACTTCATCAATCGCAGATGCTTCTCGAACATGGCGATCGGCATCCAGGTGCCATGCACTCCTTTCTCGCTATCCTGCTCGATAAAACGGTGGTACATGATGACCGGCATCTCGCGGCGCAGTGTTTCGACTACGGCATCCTGATAGATGGTTTCGAGGCCAGATACTACCCCCTGCAAGCCATACTCATCCTGAATGCGTTGGCGAATGGCTTCCGGCACCACCTTGCTTGCGAGGGCGGATTCGATTTCGCCCTTCAGGGCAGCAAAATCGATGGCCAGATCCTTGGGACCGATATCGCCGAAGTTGCTGGCCAGCGCTTCATCCAGATTCTGTTCAGTCACCAGACCGATGGCCTTGGCTTCGCCAATGGCAAAGGCGGGCCGGCCGCAGAGCAGCGCTTCCATCGCCACCCGACCGGCACCTATCACCAGATCACACCCCGCCAGCAGAGCAGGCACATCATCGACATAACCGACAAACTCGGCACGATCCTGAAAACGGGCAAAACGCTCGGGCACGCGGGTACCGCTGACAATCCGTACCTTGCAGGCATCCAGATCGAGTACTTCGTCGAGCAGGCGGTAGCAAAGCTCCCCCTTGGGGCCGCTCAGGCGACCTATGATGGCGATCACCAGCTTTGGGTTGTCCGGCGCCGGCACAGGCTGAAACTTGTCGGTCTCGATACCGTTTCGCAGCACCTGTACGCTCGCAGGATCGACCCCCAGATTGTCGACAATCTGATGGGCAATATCCTCACAAACGGCAACCGCCCGATAGCCGAGGGCATGAAAGGCTTTGCGGGATGCGTGTACCGGCTGACGACCATGTACCGTGGTGATCATCGGGGTGCCAGTCAGCTTGCAGGCGACATAGCTGCTCCAGCCGGAGGCGCGGGAATGAGCATGTACCAACTGGATATGGTGCTTCTTAATGAGATAGATAAGGTAGAAGACGTGCCAGAAGCGGCGCAGAATGCTGCGCTTGTTGAATCGAAGCTTGAAGACAAGACCAAGAGTCGGCTTGGTCAGGGTATCTGAAACGTAAAAAACGTTGTGACCACGCCGGGTCAGTTCGTTACCGACCGTGGTGGCATAGACCTCAGCTCCCGTTACCTCGAGCTGGGAGAGTGCCATCAATATATTCACCCTAGACCTCCGTTAACAAGACTCGAATGAAGAGAGCAACTGGAAGGATGTTTGCTCTCCCCATCTAATAATTGCTCGATCTGCCTCATACTCTCTCGGAGATTGAAAATCTTGGCTCGCTCCTTCGATAAGGAACTATATGTTGATAGCATTTTTTGATTATCAATCATTTTTCGTATTGCCAATGCAAGCGCATTTGCATCCCCGACAGGAACGAGAACACCATATTTCCCGCCATCGAGAGCTTCATTAGGCCCAGTACAATCTGTCGATACAATGGCCTTCCCCAACGCCATTGCTTCTACGAGTACAACTGGGTAACCCTCATAATGTGAGGACATAACGAATAGATCGCCATCAGCAAGATATGGATATGGATTTTCCTTGAATCCAAGTAATTTAGCACTATCACCAATATTATTAATATTGATAAATGACTCTAACCCAGCTCTATCATCACCTTCTCCCAAAATAGTAAGGTGATATTTAACCCCTGCATCAATATTTATTTTATGAGCAGCCAGTAAGATGTCGAATCCTTTTTGGGCATTGCATAGCCGTCCAATAGCAATAACTTTTACTTTCCCCTCACTCGTAATAGGCTCATGACTTTTCCGCATTATGCCTTCTATATCAACAGGGTTATAAACCACTTGAGTATATGGTTTTACTTCAGGATACAATTTCAACAATGCATTCTGTGCACCTTTAGAGACACAGACAATGTTATCCATTTTTTTATAAACGGTACGCTCAACTTTTCTGGAAAGAATTTGATGGCACAACAAGTCTATATGGACCCATGCTATCTTTCGAACAACAGAATTCAGGTGCGATAACAACAGAGAGCTATTCCCTTCCAAAAATGCCACACCGACATCATATCGTTCGCTAAATATGACACTGGCCAACCATTTGGTATTGACAACAAAATTCCACCAACGTTTTTTAATAGAAAATAAAATTTTCCGCTGAAACCACTCCGATGGTTCGGTCGGCAACAGAAATTTTACTGTTACATTTTGGGGAACCTGAGATAAATATACACCCTCACGCCTCAATAAAAGCAAAGTTATAGCGTACTTACTAAAATCCAAACGCTTAAGCGTTTCAATAAGGACCTTTTCGGCGCCTCCTCCGCCCAATGTTTCCATTATAAATAAAACTTTTTTCTTCATGCTTACCACATAGAAAATAATGAAAAAGCCGCCTGATTGGCGGCCATTCCGCAAGAGCGAATAATTAAGCCCGGTTGAGCCAGGCCATGTAATCCGCTACCCCTTCGGCAACGGTTTTAAACTCGGCGTCATAACCCACGCTGCGCAGCTTGGTCATGTCAGCCTGGGTGAAGCTCTGGTAGCGACCCTTGAGGTGATCCGGGAAGGGAATGTACTCAATGGCTCCCTTCTGATGATGCTTGATCACTGCTTCGGCCACGTTCTGGAACGGCTCGGCACGGCCGGTACCGCAGTTGAAGATGCCGGAGTGCTGCGGGTTCTGCCAGAACCAGAGGTTTACCTTGCAGACATCGTCGATATAGATGAAGTCACGCATCTGGCCACCGTTCGGGAAGCCATCGCAACCTTCGAACAGCTTGGGATTCTCACCCTTCTTCACCTGGGTATTGAGGTGGAAGGCGACGGAAGCCATGGAGCCTTTGTGCTGCTCGCGCGGGCCGTAGACGTTGAAGTACTTGAGGCCAACGACCTGAGAGTTGATCTCCGGCATCCAGCGGCGCACGTACTGGTCAAACAGCTGCTTGGAGTAGCCGTAGACGTTGAGCGGCTGTTCGAACTTGGGATCTTCGATGAAGTTGTCGTTGCGGCCACCGTAGGTCGCGGCAGAAGAGGCGTAAATGAACGGGATTTCACGCTCGATGCAGTAGTGGAACAGATCCTTGGAGTACTCGTAGTTGACCTCCATGATGAACTTGCCGTTCCACTCGGTAGTCGCAGAGCAGGCACCTTCGTGGAAGATCACCTCGATGCCGTTGTCCCACTCTTCAAACTCGTCGCCGGAGACGATGCGCGCCTGAAACTCGTCTTTGTCCATGTAGTCAGCGATGGTCAGATCGACCAGGTTGACGAACTTGGTGCCGTCGGTCAGGTCATCAATGACCACGATATCGGTCCGTCCTTGAGCGTTCAGCTGCTTGACCAGATTGCTGCCGATAAAGCCAGCACCGCCAGTTACTACGATCATGGAGTTTGCCTCTCGTACGTTGATGGCTACATGTGACTGCTTGTTAAAGCTGTGTATAGTGAGCCAATTTGAAATTGCCGAAAAGTTTATCACGGGCCGTCTGGGGATTCGACCTTGTTCAAAACTGCCCCGAGCGGAACCTGTTGGAGGAATGAGTGATGAAAACCAGAGACAGGATCATTCACAGCGCGACCGAGCTGTTCAACGATCAGGGTGAACGCAACATCACCACCAACCATATTGCGGCGCACATGGGTATCAGCCCGGGCAACCTCTACTACCACTTCCGCAATAAAGAAGACATCATCCACTCCATCTTCGACCAGTATGCCCGTCACCTGAGCGAGAGCTTCGTGCCGACCCGCAACCGTGAAATCACCCTGCAGGATCTGATGGGCTATCTGGATGCCATCTTCTATCTGATGTGGCAGTTCCGCTTCTTCTACGCCAATCTGCCGGACATCCTGAGCCGTGACGAACCACTGCAACAGAAGTACCTCAAGGCCCAAGAGCAGATGCGCTCCTCCGTGGTCGCCCTGCTCAGAAGCCTGCGCGAAGGGGGCATCATAGATGTCAGCGATGAAGACCTGCCGGATCTGGGCCAGACCATCAAGATGGTGGTGACCTGCTGGATCCCGTTCCAGATCGCTCAGGCCCCCAACACTCGCATCACCAAACCGCTGCTCTATCAGGGCGTATTAAAGGTGCTGTTCCTGCTGCGCCCCTATGTGCAACCCCAGGTGGCCGGACAGATCCAGCAACTGGAACAGCACTACCGTCAGCTGGCCCAACCAGCTGGGTGAGATCTGTTTCACATTTGTTGAATATCAGCACAATCATTTGAATTTACCGCAACAGATTGCAGTAAAATGTCGCCCTCTGTTGATACGCAGCTGAAATAGCCAATAAGGATCGAGGATGTCTAACGGATTCTATCGTCACCTGACCGAGCAACTGAACCAGGTGCAAGCTGAAGGGTTGTACAAGCAGGAGCGCATCATCACCTCCGCCCAACAGGCCAGCATCGCCGTCGGCGGTGAGCAGGTACTGAACTTCTGTGCCAACAACTATCTGGGATTGGCCAACCACCCGGATCTGATCGCCGCCGCCCATCAGGGACTCGACAGCCACGGCTTCGGCATGGCCTCGGTACGCTTCATCTGCGGCACCCAGGATCAGCACAAAGCGCTGGAGCAGAAGATGTCTGCCTTCCTCGGCACTGAAGACACCATCCTCTACTCCTCCTGCTTCGACGCCAATGGCGGCCTGTTCGAGACCCTTTTCGGTGCCGAAGATGCCATCATCTCCGATGCCCTCAACCACGCCTCCATCATCGACGGCGTGCGGCTGTGCAAGGCCAAGCGCTATCGCTACGCCAACAACGACATGGCCGAGCTGGAAGCCCAGCTCAAGCAGGCTGACGCCGATGGCGCCCGCTTCAAGCTGATCGCCACCGACGGCGTCTTCTCCATGGATGGGGTCATCGCCGACCTCAAATCCATCTGCGATCTGGCCGACAAATACGATGCGCTGGTGATGGTGGATGATTCCCACGCCGTCGGCTTTATCGGCGAAAACGGTCGTGGCACCCACGAATATTGCGGCGTGATGGATCGGGTCGACATCATCACCGGCACCCTGGGCAAGGCGCTCGGCGGCGCGTCCGGTGGCTATACCTCCGGCAAGAAAGAGGTGATCGACTGGCTGCGTCAGCGCTCCCGCCCGTACCTCTTCTCCAACTCGCTGGCCCCCTCCATAGTCTCTGCCACCATCAAGGTGATCGACATGCTGGCGGAAGGTCACGACCTGCGCGCCCGCCTGAAAGAGAATAGCCGTTACTTCCGCGAGCGGATGAGCGCCGCTGGCTTCACTCTGGCTGGCGCCGACCACGCCATCATTCCGGTGATGCTGGGGGATGCCAAACTGGCCTCCGAAATGGCGAGCCGCATGCTGGCAGCCGGCATCTATGTGGTGGGCTTCTCCTTCCCGGTCGTGCCCAAGGGTCAGGCGCGCATTCGTACCCAGATGTCTGCCGCTCACACCCGCGAGCAGCTGGACAAGGCGATCGACGCCTTTATCCGCATCGGCCGTGAACTCGGCGTTATCTGATTTGAATCAAGGGGCTGCAGCCCCTTTTTTCTGCATTCATATTGAAGGAACAGCCATGAAAGCACTCTCCAAACTGCACAAAGAGGTCGGCATCTGGATGACGGATGTGCCGGCCCCCGAGCTCGGCCACAACGACCTGCTGATCAAGATCCGCAAAACCGCCATCTGCGGCACCGATATCCACATCTACAACTGGGACGAGTGGTCCCAGAAGACCATTCCGGTACCCATGGTGGTCGGCCACGAATATGTTGGGGAAGTGGTCGCCATCGGTCAGGAGGTGCGCGGCTTCGCCATCGGCGATCGGGTCTCCGGCGAAGGGCACATCACCTGCGGTCACTGCCGTAACTGCCGCGCTGGCCGCACTCACCTCTGCCGCAACACCATTGGTGTTGGCGTCAACCGCCCGGGCGCCTTTGCCGAGTATCTGGTGATCCCCGCATTCAACGCCTTCAAGCTGCCGGACAACATCCCGGACGAGCTGGCCGCCATCTTCGACCCGTTCGGCAATGCGGTACACACCGCCCTCTCCTTCGATCTGGTGGGTGAAGATGTGCTCATCACCGGGGCAGGCCCCATCGGTATCATGGCCGCCGCGGTCTGCCGCCATGTGGGTGCGCGCCACGTGGTAATCACCGACGTCAACGAATACCGGCTGGAGCTGGCCCGCAAGATGGGCGCCACCCGCGCGGTCAACGTGGCCAAGGAGAAGCTGGCCGACGTGATGAGCGAGCTGGGCATGACCGAAGGGTTCGATGTGGGGCTGGAGATGTCCGGCGTCCCGAGCGCCTTCCAGGAGATGCTCGACAAGATGAACCACGGCGGCAAGATCGCCATGCTCGGCATTCCCCCCTCCACCATGGCCATCGACTGGAACAAGGTGATCTTCAAGGGGCTGTTTATCAAAGGGATCTATGGCCGCGAGATGTTCGAGACCTGGTACAAGATGGCCAGCCTGATCCAGTCCGGGCTGGATCTCTCCCCCATCATCACCCACAGATTCCACATCGACGAATTCCAGCAAGGGTTCGATGCGATGCGCTCCGGCCACTCCGGCAAGGTGATCCTGAGCTGGGATAAATAACCCATTTCACCCCTTGGTTACTCGAAACCCGGCGAATGTCGGGTTTCTTTTTATCTCCACCGCCCGAATTGCCGTGATATCGCCCAAAACTTTGTACGCAGAGTGTTTAACACTTCACACACAAGCGTTTAAATGGCTGTAACTATTCGGTTATAATCCCGTCGTTTACATGGATAATAAAAGACTGCTGGGAGTATATGAGCGTGTTGAAAAAACTGAGCTATTTGCTGGCTGTCGGGATGACGGCCGCCAGCTTGTCTGGGGCAGTGCTTGCTGCCGATGAGATGTCACCGGAAGCCATTGCCGAGCGGATCAAACCAATCGGTCAGGTCTATACCGCCAAGGATCTGGAAGGTATTGCCGGCGCGAGTGCTGCTCCGGCGGCGGCCGCCTCTTCCGGTCCCCGCGATGGCGAAACGGTATACAAGGGCGCCTGCTTTGCCTGTCACGACACCGGCGCCGCCGGTGCCCCCAAACGGGGTGACAAAGCCGCCTGGGATCCTCGCATCACCCAGGGCATTGATACTCTCAAGAAACATGCCATTGAAGGCTTTACCGGCAAGTCCGGCATGATGCCTCCACGCGGCACCTGTGCGAACTGTAGTGATGAAGAGATTGAAAACGCCATCCACTACATGATCGACAAGCTGTAAGTATTTGAAAGGGCCGCAATTGCGGCCCTTTCAATCTATCGGCTTCCGACTACTCTTGTAAGGTAGACATATCGGGAGTTGCACATGTCGGCCCAATCCATCGAACCCCACTACTCAACTCCTCTGTTGGCGTTGGTCTCTGCCATTATGGACTTCCCGGCGCCACAAACCGCCACGTCTGACGATTACGATGCCCTGATCCAGCAGATTGACCAACTCTGCCCGCTGCAACATTTCGGCATGCTGGGCCTCTCCGATACCGGTCTAAACTGGCTTTACGCCTACAAGGTCAGCGATATCTTCAAGCAACAGCTGGGCCGTGAGCAGTCCCGCATCACCGATCAACTCACCCAGCTGGATGAGGCCGAAGGGTGGTGCGTCTTCCCCATCGAGCATGGCCAGATACAGTGGTTACTGGCGCGTGGCACCCCCGCCGACCTGCCGACCCTGCGTCTGCTGCTGGAGTGTCTGGCCAAGCGGCTGACCGAAACCCAGGCGGGATCCCATCTCACCGAGCTCCCTTCACCGCTGATCCGCAAAGACCCGAACTGGAAAAAGAAAATCGAGAGCATCAGCCGCATCATGCGGCTCGCCAATACCCTGCCGGCCCAGGCGCTCTTCTCCCAACTGGAAGCTGTACTGCGTCAGATGCTCACCATCGAGGACATGCTGCTGGTCAGGCTAACCAGTCAGAAGCTGGAAAAGATCTACCCTGCCCATCCCCATCAAGGAGACGAGTTCATCAGCGGCTTGTGCCACAGCACCAGCAATATCGAGGTGAGCAGGGAGTCACGCTACTGGCACAGCATGCCGCTGCGGCTGCAACAACAGTACTTCGCCCACTTCATCATCAGCACGGCTCAACCGCTGGAGACCGACGACAAGCTGTTTCTCGACTTCCTGCGTGGCCAGCTCACCCTGCTGCTGGAGCTGAGACGGATCCGCCAGCAGCTCAACGACATCAATACCGAAGACTCCATCAACCAGCGGCTGCAACAGCTGCGTCAGACCAACCTCAGGCTGCAAAAGCAGCTCAAGCAGCATCAGGAGCTGGAACGGCGGCTGCAATTCGATGCGCTTCACGACCCGCTGACCCAGCTGCCCAACCGCGCACTGTTGATGAACCACCTCAACCACGCCATGACCCACTACAACCGCTACAAGTCACCGGGATTCGCGGTGATTTTTATCGATGTGGATCATTTCAAGCAGATCAATGACACCCTGGGCCACAGTGCTGGCGATCAGCTGCTCAAGGAGGTGAGCCGCCGCCTGCAGACCTGCATCCGGCAAAACGATCTGGTGGCCAGACTGGGGGGCGACGAGTTTGTCATCTATCTGGACAGCAGCAAGAGCGACGATGACATCAGCCCAGTGCTCAACCGCATTATCAGCCGTCTCTCCTACCCGTTCCGGCTACTCGGCAACGAGTTGAGCATTACCGTCAGCCTTGGGGTATCGAGCGTCTCCGAGCAAACCTCAGATATCAGCCAGCTGCTCCATCAGGCCGATCTGGCCATGTATCAGGCCAAACGCAATGGTCGCAGTCGCATCGTCAGCTACTCGGATGATTGCATCAACCAGAACTGGAATTCGCCGGAAGAGATGCTGGCCAGAGCCTTGCGGGAGGGGCGTATCGTCCCCTACTTCCAGCCGGTGATCCGGCTGCAGGATAGCCGCCTGACCGGACTGGAGGTGATGGCGCGCTGGCTGACCGAGGAGGGGATTCTGAAGGATGCGTTCGACTTTATTCCGCTGGCAGAGCAGTGCGGCCTGATTCTGGAGCTGGATTACCAGATCCTGCGCCACACCTGTCAGCAACTGAAGAACTGGCTGCCAATCTCCGGGCAGGGCAAGTTCAAGGTCGCCATCAATCTGTCGGGCAAGCATCTGGTCAACCATGACCACATCATGCGACTGATGGGGATCATCGAAGAGGAAGGGGTCGCCCCCGGCTATCTGATTTTTGAATTCAACGAGCGGGAGCTGTCGCGGCAAGATTCCGATGCGCTGGCATCCCTGCATGACCTGAGGGCCAAGGGTATCCAGATCAGCCTCGATGATTTCGGCACCGGCTTCTCCTCCCTCAACGCTCTGTTCCACTTCCCGGTGGATTACATCAAGGTGGATGACAGCTTTACCCAGCGGATGCTGCAATCGCCCAAAGATTTGGCGCTGATCCGCGCCATGCGGGATATCTGTCAGGATCTCGATTACACCCTGGTCGTCGAGGGGATCGAGAACCAGCAGCAGTTGCAGAAGCTGATTGATATCGGCTGCCGGATGGGGCAAGGGCGCTATATCTCTCCGCCCATGCCGGGAGCAGACATAGTGCCGCTACTGACCCCGGCCAATCCTTAGGGTTAATCCTTCTTAAACAACGCCCGCAGGTTGGCAACACCGACCTGCCCCTTCTGCTGGCGCTCCTCGGCAGTCACCTTCTTCTGGTTTTCCCATTCAAGGTCATCCTGCGGCAGCTCCAGCAGGAAGCGACTCGGCTCCGGACGTACCGACTCGCCAAACTGACGCCGCTCCTTGCAGAGGGTGAAGGTCAGTTCGGTCTGAGCCCGGGTGATCCCCACGTAGGCGAGACGCCGCTCTTCCTCCACGTTGTCTTCATCTATGCTGGTCTGGTGAGGCAGCAAGCCTTCCTCCATCCCCACCATGTAGACATAGGGGAACTCCAGCCCCTTTGAGGCGTGCAGGGTCATCAACTGTACCTGATCTGCATCATCTTCCCCCTCGTTGCGCTCCATCATGTCGCGCAGGGTGAGGCGAGTGACCACCTGAGCCAGCGTCATCGACTCCTCCAGCTCATCCCCTTCCAGCATCTCGGTGATCCAGCGATAGAGGGTGGAGACATTCTGCATCCGCATCTCGGCCGCTTTCGGGCTGGGGGAGGTCTCGTAGAGCCACTCTTCGTAGTGGATCTCCTTGATCATGTCCCGCACCGCTTCTACCGGATTACCGCGCAACGCCTGATCGCCAAGGCGTACCAACCAGTTGGTGAAGGCCTGTAATGCAGTGAGGCCACGGCCAGAGAGGTGCTGCTCCAGCCCCAGCTCGAAGCTGGCGGCAAACAGGCTCTTGCCGCGCTGGTTGGCATACTGACCCAGTTTTTCGAGGGTGGAGGGGCCAATCTCGCGGCGCGGCAGGTTGACCACCCGCAGGAAGGCGGTGTCCTCATCCGGATTCACCAGCAGCTTGAGGTAGGCCATGATGTCCTTGATCTCGGTGCGGGAGAAGAACGAGGTGCCGCCGGAGATGCGGTAAGGAATCCGGTTGGTCATCAGCGCCTTCTCGAAGATGCGCGACTGATGGTTGCCCCGATAGAGGATGGCGTAATCCTTGAACCGGGTGCGGTTCATAAACTTGTGGCCCATCATCTCGGCGGCGATCCGCTCCGCTTCGTGCTCCTCGTTCTTGGCGAACAGCACCTTGAGCTTCACCCCCTCATCCAATTCGGAGAAGAGCGCCTTGTCATAGACGTGCGGATTGTTGGCGATCAGGATGTTGGCGCACTTGAGGATCCGCCGCTTGGAGCGGTAGTTCTGCTCCAGCTTGATCAGCTTGAGGCAGGGGAAATCTTCGCTCAGCAGCACCAGATTCTGCGGCTTGGCACCTCGCCAGGAGTAGATGGACTGGTCATCATCCCCCACCACAGTAAAACGGGCCCGCTCGCCGACGATCTGCTTCACCAGCTCGTACTGGCTGGTGTTGGTATCCTGATACTCATCGACCAGCAGGTAGCGGATCTTGTTCTGCCAGCGCTCACGCACCTCCTGATTGCTCTTGAGCAGCAGGGTCGGCATCACGATAAGGTCGTCAAAATCCAGCGCGTTATAGGCCACCATCTGGCGGTGATAGCGCTCATAGAGCTGAGCCATCAGTACCTCTTCGGGCCCGCGGGCGATACGCATGGCACGGGCAGGCAGAATAAGGTCATTCTTCCAGTTGGAGATTTGGCTGATAAGGGCCGAGAGCTTGTCCTTGTCGTTGTCGAGCTCGTCTTCAGTCAACTCCTTCAGCAGCGCCAGCTGGTCGGTGTCATCGAACAGGGAGAAGTTGGCCTTGAGATTCAGACTCTTGTGCTCACGACGAATGATATCGAGACCCAGGGTATGGAAGGTGGAGACCATCAGCCCCCGCGCCTCCTTACGTCCCAGGGTCTGGCCGACCCGCTCCTTCATCTCCCGCGCCGCCTTGTTGGTAAAGGTGACCGCAGCGATGTTGCGCGCACTGTAGCCGCACTGCTGCACCAGATAGGCAATCTTGTTGGTGATGACGCGGGTCTTGCCCGATCCGGCACCCGCCAGCACCAGGCAAGGGCCGGAGACATACTTGACCGCTTCGTTCTGATTGGGGTTGAGCTTCATGGGCCGGATCTCTTGGCTTATGATGAGGGGCGGCATTGTACCAGAAATCACCCGACGAGCCGTACCTGCTGCACGGCAGGCAACCGCCAATCGGGCTTATCGCGCCTTGTGTTCGGGCGCTATTTTCAGGATCATGACCGACCTTTCGAGATGATGACTTTTTCCAGATGATGAGGGGAGCATGAATCAGCAACAGCATGACCAACTGCGCAGCCAGTTTCCGGCCTTGGCGCAGGAGGTAAACGGCCACCCTCTGGTCTATCTGGACAACGCCGCCACCACCCAGAAGCCGCAAGCGGTACTGGATGCCATCACTCACTACTATCGGGTCGACAACGCCAACGTGCACCGTGCCGCCCACGCCCTGAGTGGCCGCGCGACCCGCGCCTTCGAGGCCGCCCGCGAAACGGTCGCCCGCTTTATCAATGCGCCCCGCAGCCACGAAGTTATCTGGACCCGTGGTACCACAGAAGCGATCAATCTGGTAGCCCAGAGCTGGGGGATGAACGAACTCAAGACAGGGGACGAAATCATCCTCAGCACGCTGGAGCACCACGCCAATATCGTCCCGTGGCAGCTGGTCGCCCAGCGTACCGGCGCGGTGATCCGGGTTATCCCACTCGATAAGCGGGGCGATCTCGATCTGGCCGCCTATCACGCCATGCTGGGACCACGCACCCGGCTGGTGAGCGTGGCCCACGTATCCAATGCCCTCGGCACTGTCAATCCGGTCACCTGGATGGTGGCTGCCGCCAAAGCGGTTGGCGCCGTGACACTGATCGACGGCGCCCAAGCGGTGGCTCATCTCGAGGTGGATGTGCAAGCCATCGGCTGCGACTTCTACGCCTTCTCCGGTCATAAACTCTATGGCCCGACCGGCATCGGCGTGTTATGGGGCCGCACCGAGCTGTTGGAGCTGATGCCGCCCTGGCAAGCAGGTGGTGAAATGATCGACCGGGTCAGTTTCAGCGGCACCACCTTCAATAGCCTGCCCTTCAAATTCGAGGCGGGCACCCCCCATATCGCTGGCGCAATCGGCCTCGCCGCCGCCATCGACTTTGTGATGGCGCAAGATCGGCAATGGCTCGCCAGCCATGAGCAGACACTGACCGACTATCTGGTCGCTGGCCTGCAACAGGTGCCGGGGCTGCGTCTGGTCGGCGAACCCAGCCAACGCGCCGGTGCTGTCTCTTTCTTGCTCGACGACATCCACCCGCAAGATGCTGCTACCCTGCTCGACATGCAGGGGATCGCCCTGCGAGTCGGCCATCACTGCGCCATGCCACTGATGGAATCGCTCGGGATCGGCGGTACCATGCGTGCCTCGCTGGCTTGCTACAACAATCGGGATGATGTCGACGCCCTGCTGGCCGCCCTGCACAAACTCAGTGACTTCTTCTAAGGCAGATAACCGAATGAGTGACCTCGCAAGCTATACCCAGATTGGCCTTGAGCCCAACGCCGACAAAATCCGCCAACTGTTTGCCGCCGCCCACGGCTGGGAGAACCAGTACCGGCTCATCATCCAGCTCGGCAAGCAGCTGCCGGAGCTACCCGGCGAATGGCAGCAGGAGGAGTTTCGCCTCAAGGGGTGTGAAAGCCAGGCTTGGCTGAAGGGAGAACAAAGCGAGGATGGCTGCTGGCACTTTGCCTGTGATTCCGATGCTCGCATCGTGCGGGGCCTTATCGTCATCGTGCTGGCGGCACTCAACCACCAATCTTCTGCGGCGATCCAGGCTTTTGATATGGAAGGGTATTTCAGCGAACTGGGACTTGAGAAACACTTGAGCCCGTCACGAGGTAACGGGCTCAGAGCGATCGTGCTGGCGATCCGGGAACAAGCGGTCTAACCCGCCTTGTTCAGTGGTCGATTAGGCTTCGCCAATCGACCCAACATCTTCATTCCCTGCCTCTTTCTCGGCGCGGGCACCCCGCTCGGCAATCTTCTTCAATACCCGGGACGCGGCAACCAGCCCAAAGGTTGCCGTCACCGGCGTCACGGCGCCAAAGCCGGAGGCGCAATCCATCTTCATGGTGCCATCGCTGGCCGCTTTGGCCTGACAGGTGCCACCATTGCCATCTGGATAGCTCAGCTGCTCGGTTGAGAAAACACACTCCACCCCGAATTTGCGCGCCGGATTCTTGCTGAAGTTGTGTAACCGGCGCAGGTCGGAGCGCACCTTGGCCGCCAACGGGTCTTGAATAGTCTTGGCCAGATCGGCCACGGTGATTTGGGTCGGATCCATCTGTCCGCCAGCACCACCCGCCACAATCACCGGGATTTTGTTGCGCTTGCAGAAGGCAATCAGCGCCACCTTGGCCTTGACCGAGTCGATGGCGTCCACCACATAGTCAAACTCCCGCTTGATATGCTCGGCCAGATTGTCGGCGGTGACGAAGTCGTCTACCTCGATCACTTCGCAATCCGGATTGATGGCGCGAATGCGCTCTGCCATCACCTCGGTCTTGAGGCGACCAACCGTCCCCTTCATGGCGTGGATCTGGCGATTGGTGTTGGTGATGCAGATATCGTCCATGTCGATCAGGGTGATCTGGTTGATACCAGCGCGTGCCAGCGCCTCCGCAGCCCAGGAGCCCACGCCGCCAACCCCCACCACACAGACCTTGGCCTGGCTAAAGGAACGCAGGGCGTTCTGACCATAAAGACGGGCAATGCCCCCGAATCGCTGTAGATATTCTGCTTTCATACCACCACCTTGCTTGAGGGCGGCCATTATAGCGACAACCACCGCCAGCCGCGATGGCATAACCGGAGAAAATCGGGGAGGAAAAACAGGGAAAACGGCAGAGAAGAGGGAATAAAAGGTCAGTTATCAGACGACTTTCTGAATTGCAGGCAATAAAAAACCCCGCTCATCGAGCGGGGTTCTTAAATTGGGTGCCTGGCAGTGTCCTACTCTCGCATGGCGAATGCCACACTACCATCGGCGCTACCGCGTTTCACTTCTGAGTTCGGCATGGGATCAGGTGGTTCCACGGCGCTATGGCCGCCAGGCAAATTCTTCAATCTTGGAAAGCTGATGTGAATAACGACTTGGTCATTATCACTGAATTAGTAGTTCGCTTAGGTTTGTTACAAGCCTTAGAACACTTCTTGGGTGTTGTATGGTTAAGCCTCACGGGTAATTAGTA
>NZ_JBFODG010000017.1:0-121161 GCF_040908215.1 Aeromonas sp. R5-4
GTATGGAGATGGTATTCACCTGACAGTTGCCCACAAAAGGGAGTGGTCATACGGCTTCAAACCGGATAACAAAACGGTACCCCTACCGTGTTATCCGGAGTCACCGTATGACCACCAACGAGAAAGTAGCACGTCGCAAACTCAGCCTGCTAGAGCTTGCCAAAGAACTCAATAATGTCAGCAAAGCCTGCAAGCTCATCGGCTACAGCCGTCAGCAGTTCTACGAAATTCGCCGTAATTACCAGACCTATGGCGCCGAGGGATTGCTCGACAAATTGCCCGGCTGTAAAGGGGCTCCTCAAACGGGTTGCGCCCGAGATTGAGCAGGCCATCCTCGATTATTCCCTCACCAGGCCTACTCACGGCCCGCTGCGGGTTGCGCAAGAACTGCCTCTGCAAGGTATCAACGTCAGTGCCAGCGGCGTGTGTGGCGTGTGGCAACGTCACGACTTGCTCTCCAAACACGACCGCTTGTTGCGCCTTGAGACAATCCAACGGGAGCAGACCATTGAGCTCAATGACGAGCAAATTCGCCTGTTAGAGCGCTTCAGCCCCGAGTTTCGCGAACGTCAGATTGAGGTCCACTACACCGGGGAACTGGTGGCGGTCGACACCTTCTTCGTCGGCGCGCTCAAGGGGTCGGTAAGGTGTATCTGCAAACCGTGCTGGACTGCTATAGCCGCCACGCCTAGGGGCGGCTCTACACCAGCAAACTGCCCATCACCTCGGTCCATGTGCTTAACGAAACGGTGCTGCCATTCTTTGAAACCCACGAGGCACGGGTCTATACCATCCTGTCGGATAACGGGCGCGAGTTCTGTGGGCGCCCTGACCACCATCCCTACGAGCTGTTCCTGTAACTGGAGGGGATTGAGCACCGAACCCCCAAGGTGCGCAGGCCGCAGAGCAACGGCTTTATCGAGCGGCTGCATCGAACCTTGCTGGATGAACACTTCCGTATCAAGGGGAGGACGACCTAGTATGAGTCGGTAGAGCAGATGCAGACAGACTTGGATAGCTACCTGGAGCACTACAACACCCAGCGGCCACATCAGGGCAGGATGATGGAGGGGCAGACCCCTTACAGCATGTTCAAAAAGGGTCTGAAATTGATAGCGAAGGAAGTGCGCACTAAAGTAGCGTAAACAAGACACCGGTTTGAGGCCGGTGTCAGGTGATAACTAGATCTGTACAAGTAGAGCATCATTTTCATTCCTGATATGTTCACGTAGGCGTGATTAGGCGACGCTTTCCAAGACTGACCGTGTACAGTTTTTTCACACAGTACCAATGGTGGCGCAAAAAACTAAGCGCATTATAAATTATTGAGGAGGGGCAATGAGTTCAGGCAGAGTATACATCGCACCATATAATGACATTGCACAATTTTTGTATATAGAGTTGCAAAGGCAAGGATGTAAGATAGATGGTTATGCTGATGACTTTAAAGAGGGGGGGAACATAATCAAATATGATAACCTACCAGTAGGTTCACATGTATATCTGTATAGCCCAAACTACAAAGATGAAATTTATCCTAAGTTGAGTCATTGCCAAGTGACTATGGTGTTTTTTTTAGGTGGAGAGTTTGTTTTTTATAGCAAAGAAGAAGGTTTCAATCTCTTTAAAATAAATAATTTCAAGGCTGCATTGACAAGCTTGTTATCGAGGGCGAGTTTAAATATTTTTTATAAAAGTAAGATATATAGAAAGCTATCAATGAATAGTTCGTTGAAAAAAATGGAAGAACAGCACTTAGCAAATAAAGATGTTTTTATAATTGGTAATGGCCCTAGCCTGAAAGTCTCTGATCTTGAACTAATACGTGGGAAAACTACAATTGCATGTAATAAAATATTTCTATGTTTTGATGAGACCACTTGGCGACCAGAACATTATCTGGTAGAGGATCCTCTAGATATATTTGAGTACCTGCATGATTTTAAAAAATACTCATTGAAAAATGTTTATGCCCCTGGCGACTGTTTAAGATATACACGTTTTAATCGTGATATCACATACTACAACACAAATAAAAGCAATGTGCCTTTTGATGAAGTGGGCTTTGAAGAAAATCCTATTGTTGGCTTTTTTAAAGGCGAAAGTGTTGTGTATGCAATGGTTCAGTTAGCAGTATTTATTGGCGCAAAAAGAGTTTTTCTTCTCGGTTTTGATCATAACTATAAGTTCCCCCCAAAAACCAAAGATAATCTATATAAGATTAGTGAGGGAGAGCAAAATCATTTTCATGAAAATTATCGAAAAGCTGGTGACATATGGGCAGAACCAAGAATTGAAAATATAACAAAACAATTCATGTTGCTTAAGTCTCACTTAGAGGTGAGAGGAATTGAAATATTTAATGCTACTCGTGGAGGAAAGTTGGATGTTTTTAAAAGAGTAAGTCTAGAGGATGTTATTTAAAAAATTATTACAGAAATAGGACACCCACCTCTCTGAGCGCCTCATAGCGGCCAATACATTGGCAATAGCGCAAGAATTATGTCCCTCGGCTGTGTTCTCAAAATGCTGGTTTTCTGTCCACCAATAGTTCCCGTAAGTAACGAAGGCAGAAAGCCAGCTTGATAAAAGCAGCAAAACTTCCCGTCAGCTTTTCATACCGCGTTGAGGATCGGCGAAACTTCTTCAGCCATCCGAAGCACCGTTCGACCACATTTCTCCTACGATAACGAGCTTTGTCTAACTCCAGTGGACGTCCCTTATGGTGCCGTTGCTGGTCGCTGCGTTGCGGGATAACCACTTTTATCTTTCTACGCAGGAGTTCAGCCCGCAGAGCCCTGCTGCTATAGGCCTTATCTGCGGCAAGATAAGTTGGCCGAGTGCGATAAAGGCCTGATGAAGTCGGGATCCTTGCCATGACCAACGCACTTATCGCATATCTGATTTCTGCTGATTGCCCCATCGAAACAGCGGTAAACCATTACCATCAGTGACCAAGTGAATTTTGCTGCCAAAACCACCACGAGAGCGACCAAGAGCTTGATTTACCGGAGTGCTTTTTTAGGCGCTCCGGCAGCATCTTTTGATGCCCTGACATTGGAGCCGTCAATGCACCACAGGTCAAAGTCGATAAGCCCTTCTTCATTGAGATTGAGATTGAGATGCAGTTGCAGCGCAGCAAGGATGGCATCGATATGACCTGTACTCAGCCAACGTCGAAAGGTGTTGTAGACCGAACGCCATGGGCCGAAACGTTCTGGTAGATCTCGCCAGGGTGCGCCGGTGTGAAGTATCCAGAGAATGCCATCAAGCACTTGGCGTGGCTCACGAGTAGGGAGTCCTCTTATGCGGCGACATAGAGGAAGGGGCTCGATAAGTCCCCATTTTTCATCGGTCAACTGGTAACGACGGGACACTGCATAGTATCTTAAGCTATTGAGAAGATAAGAGATTATATATTCATCACTTTAAGAACACAGCCTAGCCATATGCACGAATCTTGGCCGAGCTAAGCCCAGAATATGAGTCCTCTCTTTTCGCTGACCATAAAAAAATCCGACCCCCGGTAACCGGGTTCGGATTTTTTTCATCTCAAGCGTCGCAGGCTTTTGTAGTGATAACCCGGGCGCTGGCGCAGATACCTGGGGGCCATCAGCCCCTTACGACCTCAGCCCGGGTCGCCAGACCCAAGCCATAGGCCGAGGGCTTACCCTTTGGCCTTCACCTTATCGCGAGCTTTTTTGCCCGGTCGTCTGTTGCTCGGTTTGGCACGGCCACCCTTGTCGGATTTGCCGTGATCCTTGCCCTCTTTACGTTTTTCGTGGCGCTGGGCGCTCTTGGCCTTCTCTTTCTTGATCTCGGCCTGTTTGCGCGCCATCTCTTTGGCGTTCTTGCCGGTGGCCTTGAGCGGCTCTTCCACCATCACGAAGTCGATCTTGCGATCGTCCAGGTTCACGCCCATCACCTTGACCCGCACCTTGTCGCCCAGACGGTAGCGACGGCGGAAGTTCTCGCCAATCAGCTGCATGTGCAGGGGATCAAACTGGTAGTAGTCGTTGGTGAGGGTGCTGACGTGCACCAGACCATCGATGTGGATCTCCGCCAGACGCACGAAGAAGCCAAAGCCGGTGACGCTGGCGATAACGCCGTCAAACTCGTCACCCACGTGATCCAGCATGTACTCGCACTTGAGCCAGTCGGCCACGTCGCGGGTCGCATCGTCGGCACGGCGCTCAGTCATGGAACAGTGCTCGCCCATCGGGTCTACTTCTTCCAGCTGGTAGTGATAACCACCGCTCGGGGTCCACTTGTGGCGCAGATTGCCCTGCTGCTCCTTGGCAGTCTGGTACTTGATCGCCCGGTGCAGGATGAGGTCGGGATAGCGACGGATTGGCGAGGTGAAGTGCGCGTAGGACTTCAACGCCAGACCGAAGTGACCGATGTTGTCGGCCTGATAGATGGCCTGACGCATGGAGCGCAGCAACATGGTGGAGAGCAGCTCCGCATCCGGGCGCCCTTCAAACTTGGCTGCCAGCTCGGCAAAGTCTTTCGGCTCGGGCTCGAGACCGCCTTTGAGCTCCAGACCCAGTTCGGCCAGGAAATCGCGGAAACCGGTCAGACGCTCTTCGCCCGGACGGTCGTGGACCCGGAACAGGGCGGCGGCTTCGTTCTTCTCGATATAACGAGCAGCAGCCACGTTCGCCTGGATCATGCACTCTTCGATGATCTTGTGGGCGTCGTTACGCACCAGCGGCACGATGCGGTCGATCTTGCGCTGGGCGTTGAAGATGAAGCGGGTCTCCTCGCTCTCGAACTCCACCGCACCGCGCTGGTGACGGGCATGCTTGAGCGCCTTGTAGAGGTTGTTGAGCTCCTCAATATGGCCCACCAGCGGGTCATACTGCTGGCGCAGCTTGGGATCGCCATCGAGGATCGCGGCAACCTTGGTGTAGGTCAGACGGGCGTGAGAGTTCATTACCGCTTCGTAGAACTTGTAGCCGGACATGCGACCAGCGGCGGAGATGGTCATCTCGCACACCATGCAGAGGCGGTCTACTTGCGGGTTCAGGGAACACAAGCCGTTGGAGAGCACCTCCGGCAGCATGGGCACCACGAACTCGGGGAAGTAGACGGAGTTGCCACGCTGATACGCTTCGGCATCCAGCGCCGTGCCGGGCTTCACGTAAGCGGAGACATCCGCAATGGCAACCCACAGACGCCAGCCGCCACCACGCTTGGCTTCACAGAAGACGGCGTCATCAAAGTCACGGGCATCTTCCCCGTCGATGGTCACCAGCGGCAGGGCGCGCAGGTCGATGCGGCCCTCTTTGGCTTTCTCAGGCACCTGCTCGCCGAGACCGGCAACCTCTTTGGTCACCTCTTCCGGCCAGGTGTGCGGGATACCGTGGGTACGCAGGGCAATTTCGATCTCCATGCCCGGCGCCATGTTCTCGCCCAGCACTTCCAGGACGGTGCCGACGGCATTGATGCGGGAGGTGGCGCGCTGGTTAATGCGCACAACCACGACCTGGCTCTGGCGAGCCCCTTTGTTTTCCCCTTCCGGGATGATGATGTCCTGGCCGATACGGCTGTCATCCGGCACCACGAAACCAACGCCATTCTCGACGAAGTAACGGCCGACAATGTCTGCCTCACGGGACTTGAGCAGGCGCACCAGACGCGCTTCCTGACGACCCTTGCGGTCGATCTCGGTCGGCTGCACCAGCACGTAATCGCCATGCATCAGGCGTTGCATCTCTCGGTTGTTCAGATACAGATCCGGACCACCACCTTCCGGACGCAGAAAACCGAAGCCATCCTTGTGGCCGATTACATAACCTTTGACCAGATTCAGGCGATCCGGCAGGGCATAACATTGGTTGCGAGTGAATACCAGTTGTCCATCACGCTCCATGGCGCGCAGACGACGACGCAAGGCTTCCAACGGCTCTTCATCTTTCAGCTTGAGGACCTTGGCCAACTCTTCACGGGACATGGGCTTTTCATGGCCCTTGATGAGTTCCAGGATCAACTCGCGACTGGCGATGGGGTTATCGTATTTTTCGGCCTCGCGTTCGAGGAAAGGATCTTTTTGAGACATAAGCAGGCCTTAGGGTAGGTGGTAACGGTGCCATTATATCGGAGGGGGGGGCGAATGGCATCCATCGGCTGCCTTTTGGCCAATCTCTCTGTCATACTATCTTCAGTTCGCTGGCATGATGAGACACAGAACTCATGAGTAAGGACACATTTGCCCAATCTGCCGCCTATCTCAAGCAGGCAGTCCCCCTGATGATCAAGTACCAGATCCCCACAACGCCGGACAATTACCACCTGTGGTACAACTATGTCTCGGCCAGCATGCCCGAGCTCAACCAGGCGATTGATCAGGCAGTCAAAATGCAGGGAACCTGCTCGCTCACGACCTGCGAGCGGCTCTATCACCAGTATCTGGCCGCTCAGGACGAGAAGCAGATGGAGGCGATGAAACTGAGCCTCGCCGCCATGGCCAACGAGCTCGGCCACTCCATGCAGGACGCCATCTCGGATACCGGCATGTTTCAGGAGATGCTCGACAAGAGTTTTGACAAGCTGAGCCGTATCGACGACGAGGGCTTCAGTCTGGAAGACACCATGGGTATCCTGCGCGATCTGGTGCGCGAGTCGCGGGATGTACGCATGTCGACCATGCACTTTCGCAACCAGCTCAGCAATGCGGAGAAAGAGATCAAGGAGCTGCGGGCGGCGCTCAACGAGACCCGCAAACTGGCCAACGAGGATGCCCTCACCAGCCTGCTCAACCGGCGCGCCTTTGACCTTGAACTGGAGAGCCTGATCCGCAGCCAGCAGCCCTTCTCGCTGATCCTTGCCGACATCGACCGCTTCAAGAACTTCAACGACGAATATGGGCACCTACTCGGCGATCAGGTACTACGCGCCTTCAGCAAACGGCTGCGCGACGCCTGCAAGGAGGGGGTCACCGCCTATCGGCTGGGTGGGGAGGAGTTCGCTATGCTGGTCCCCCATCGCTCGCTGGCGTTGGCCAGACAGATGGCGGAGAGCATGCGCCGCGCCATCGAGCGGATGTCGATTCTGGATCGCAAATCGGGCCGCCGCATCGACCACATCACAGCCTCGTTTGGCGTGGGTGAGTTCAACGGTCAGGAGAGTGCAGACTGTCTGGTCGAACGTACCGACAAGCTGCTCTACAAGGCCAAGGAGCTGGGGCGCAACCGGGTGATGCCGCTCCCTTCCTGATTTAGTCCCTTGTCCGACCGCAATGCCCATGTAAAAAGCCAGTCAGATCAACTGACTGGCTTTTTGGTCTCTCTTGCTCCAACAGGGGCTGTTCATTCCAGCCCCAGTGGAACTCTGCTCAGTGTGAAGGATTACTCCTGCACCTCGCTAACACCTTCGACTTTCACATCAACACGGCGATCCGGAGCCAGGCAGACGATCAGCTCACGCTTGGACTTGCTGACGCAGCTGTCGCCGGTAACCGGTGAGGATTTACCACGCCCTTCCACATTGATCTTGGCGGCCGGGATCCCTTTACCAACCAGATAGTTGGCAACGGTCTGGGCACGCTGCTCGGAGAGCTTCTGGTTGTAGGCATCGGAACCGATACGGTCGGTGTGACCAATTACGGTTGCTACACCATCCTTGGGTCGTGCTTCTTCAATCTGGCTATAGAGGCTATCCAGTGCCTGACTGGCCTCTGGCTTGAGGGTCGCCTTGTTGAAGTCAAACAGCACATCGGAGCTCAGGGTGAACTGCTTCTCAACCATCACAGGTGCAGGAGCAGGTTCCGGAGCCGGGGCGGGCGCCACAGGGGCAACCTGACCAAAGCGATAAACCGCTGCCAGTGAGAGCAGGCCATTATCCATTCTCAGACCGGTATCATCGCGGCTGCCATACGGGGTGGTGTACTGGTACTCCAGGCGAGCGGCCCAGTCGAGATTGAACGCATACTCGGCACCCAGTGCACCGACCATGACAAAGCGGCTGTCATCTTTGTAGACATCGCTCTTGGTATCAGCCCAGCCATAACCGCCACCGACACGACCATACAGATCCAGATTATCGGTAACCGGGAAACCCAGTTTCAGGGTCAGTTGAGCCAGCTGTGCTTTTACTTCATCACTGAAAGCGCCTGCCGCCGTAGTGGCATCGTATTTGTAATTGCCCAGATAGTCGTAACCCAGCTCCAGTCCCAGATTCTGGTTGATCTGATAACCGCCAAACACGCCTGCACCCAAGGCATCGTTGGTCTCATTGCCAAGGGTCAGGGCATTGCTTTCATCAATGCCGTAGAAGTTGGACCAACCCAGTTTGGCACCGCCATACCAGGTGTTGTCCTGACCGGCAGCCTGGGCATTGGCCGCCAGCAAGCCGGTAACCAGCAAGGTAATCAATGATTTTTTCATGTTTGAGCCTCTGCAACTTTATGTAGGAGGAGGTTGATTGATATCACCTCGTCTTATAGGTGCAACCACCCAAAAGCGATCGCAGCATATCAACGTTAGCCTATTTTCAAGTCACTGATATCAATTAACAAAAAACACTCTAACGCAACCACGTTACAAAAACAGCAACAAACGTTTGTTATTTGAACTGAATGTGACGCAAAAAGACGCACAGATGAGGATAGATAGGAGAAAAAGGGCCAGCAACATGCTGGCCCGAAGAGATATCAGTGACGAACAAACTCGTAGTGCTGATCGATAAAGTCAGCAACACGCTGGCTCAGTACCTTGTGCACCGTCTTGGTCGGATGCACCTGATCCCAGAACATATGCTCATCGCAGTTGAGAGTCGCTGCTCGCCCTTTTGCCTGCCCGCTCACCACCGCCTGCGCCAGGATCGGGTTACCGGCAATAGCCACTCTTTCGGAGAAACTTAAAGCCGGGGTCGCAGCCATCTCGGCAGCGCTGCCGGAGAACGGCTTCCACGTATAGCCGCCACCGTAGCAGGCGTGTTCTGTGTCACTCAGACCAAACTGCTGAGGATCGCGCATCATCTCGTCAAACTGCTTGTCCACTTCGAACAGCTTCACGATGCCGAGGGGAGCCAGCTCGCGAGTGAGGTTCTGCAACTTCTGGTTGTGGTAACTGGCCACATGGCGCACCTTCTCCACCACCTTCATGCTGCGGGCTGACGGGGTCTGCCCCAGATCAGGAATGTTGAACAGCAGGATCTGCTGCGCGCCGTTGAGTACCAACCGGTTGGATGCCAGCCGGATGGTATCGATCACCCGATCCGCATCCCGCTCGGTGTTCCAGCCATAGGCCAGATAGTCGTTGGCACCGACCCAGATCACCACCAGATCATCGGGACGGAACTTGTCCTTTTTCAGGAACTGGTCGATCTCGTAATCGAGGTTATTGATCACCTGATATTTGGGATCCCAGGACCAGAAACCGAGCCAGCCGTTCAGGGCACCCAGATGGTTATAGGCCACCGCGGTCGCACCGCCTTCCGCCTCGTTGGCCACGACCAGACCGGGAAAACGCTCGTCATCCAACTGCTCCAGCCACACCGGGCCGTTGCTGAAGCGCCCGTTGAAGTAAGGTGGGCTGGAGGGGAGATACCCCCTCATCTTCTTGTACATCTTGCCGGTGTCGGAGAGGCTGTCACCAAACATCACAACCCGGGAAAAAGGTTGGCGTCCCTCTGCCGCTTGCGCGGTCAATGCCATTAACCCCAATAAACAAACAAGCCATTTTTTCATATTGTTATGCTCTTCGATTAAGCAGGTGAGACCTGCGGACTTCTCCTCGAGTGGCTACAGGCATGGGAAGAGTCTGCTACCACTGACTTCTGGTGAAGGCGACAGATTACTGTTCCAGATGAAATCACACATGTTCCGCCACCGATGAAATCGCTTGCGCTCACAAAACAGACAATCACACCAGCCTATTTCTTTCACGCTTGTTTCACGCCCCTCTCTGCACAATGCCCCCATCCCAACGACAGGAGCATGAAATGAACAAAGCAAGCGCAGCCATTATCGGAATGTTGACCCTGATGTCCGTATCCTCTTTCGCCATGGCGGCCTATACCGGCCCACAAGAGCAGAACAAGGTTTCCGTTACTCAGCTGAAAGATCTGGCCGATGACAGCTGGGCCACCCTGGAAGGGAAACTGGTCAAGCACCTGGGCGGCGAGAACTATCTGTTCCGCGACGCCAGCGGTGAAGTGGAGGTCGAAGTGGATCAGGATGTGTGGCGTGGCACCGAAGTGGGCCCGGATGATCAGATCCGTATCCGTGGTGAAGTGGACCACAGCTGGAACAAGACCGAAGTGGAAGTCAAAACCCTGGAGAAAGTGGGCGCGGCCCCGCAGACCAAGGGCGGCTTTATCGCCAAATAAGGCCACTTCAACGACCGAACTGGCCAGACGTTAAAAGGGCGCTTGATATCAAGCGCCCTTTTGCATGGTTCACCCAGCGTCACCGCTTAACCGGCCCGACTTGCAAAGGCTCTCTTGAACCCCTTCTCGGCCTGATTGACCTTGTAGAGGTAACGGCGCGCCTCCTCTTTGGGATGCTGCTCGGTCAACACCTGATAGACCGCCTCGGGGGAGAGCCGGTTGATCCGGCCCGGCGCCGCCTTGCGATCGCTGGAGAAGGTATTGAGCACCCCGCCCGCACCACCGTTATAGGCTGAGATCACCGCATAGCGACGGGAGCGCGGATCCTGAATATCCGCCAGATAGACGGTCTGCAACAGGTGCAGATAGGCGGTACCAACATCGATGTTGTAGGCCGGGTTGAACAGCTCCTCCCGGGTCGGCTGGCCGTTCTTGCCCTTGACCCGAACATAGACGTCACGACCGGCGGTAGCCGGGATCACCTGCATCAGGCCATAAGCGTTGGCATGGCTCACCGCATAGGGGTTGAAGCTGCTCTCGGTCTTGATCACCGCATAGATCAGGCTCTCCGGCACGCCGTATTTGCGCGACGCTTCCCGGATGATCCCCGCATACTTGTAGCCCCGTCGATCTTCATGGTTGGCCACCATGGGAATATCGACGAAGAAGATGGTGCGAATCCCCAGAGTGCGCTTCTTCATCGCCGTGTTGAGCAGGTAATCGGCATAACGCTCGGCGCGCCAGGAGGCGCGGATTGGCTGGCGCTGATTGTCCAGCACCTGACCGTAGAGGAAGGGCTCGCCGCCGGTCAGAATTTCCCGGTCGGAGTAAAGATCCACTTCCGCCGGATCGTCCGGGGTCAGCAGGGTCTCGATGATGGCGCGACGCAGGTGAGCGCGGGGATCGATGCCCGAGACCGTCTCCACCATGATGTGACCGCTGGAGAAGTCGATGTGGGCCCGGCTCTTGTACTGATCCGTGTATTTGACGTAGTCAAACTTGCCCGCAAACAGCGCCTCCCGCCCCCATATCTCATTCACGTTATGGGAGAGCGCGCTGATCATGTGTTCAAAACCGCGGATGTCCTTGCCGTTGACCAGATCGTCATCCTCACTCCCGCTGGGCTTGGGGGAGGATGAGCAGGCAGAGAGAAACAGCAGGGTGCACAGCAGCCAAAAAATTCGGCCCATAGGATCCTCAAACCGGGCAGCAGAGCTGCCCATCATTCATTTGCTGCGACTTCAGGAGCGGTCACGCCAGTGTGGCGCCATTACCGCACCTGTTCACACGTACAACAGCCGGAGAGCTTACTGGGCAGGCGGGGTGTAACCTTCGATCTGCACTTCACCTGCATCAAACAGGTAGCTGACCATCTCTTTTTCCAGCAGTTGGCGATGCTCAAGATTCATCATGTTGAGCTTTTTCTCGTTGATCAGCATCACCTGCTTCTTCTGCCACTCGGCCCAGGCTTCCTTGCTGATGTTGTCAAAAATCCGCTTGCCGAGCTCACCGGGATAGAGTTGGAAATCCAGACCCGGGCCCTCTTTTTTCAGGCGTTGGCAAAATACAGTACGGCTCATGTTGACCTCTATGGTTGTAACTCTGGATAGGCGAGCAGACGGGCCGTGGCGGCCGCCAGCCCCACCTCGGCAGGATGGCGTAAGTTATACCAGAGTCGGTTATCTGCTTCCATGAGCCGCAGCGGTTGCGCCCCGTCAATATCAATCAGCAGCGGCTGAATATCGAGATGGAAGTGACTGAAGGTATGGCGAAAACCGGCCAGTTCACGATAACCGTGATGGCTCAGGCCAAGGGAAGCCAACAGACCATCTACCTCCGCCAGCGAAGCCACCTGCGGGAAGCAGTAAAGCCCGCCCCAGATCCCCTGTGGCGGCCGCTTCTCCAGCAGCAGCTCATCACCATGCCGGATCAGCAGCATGATGCCATCGCGAGCCGGAATGCTCTTCTTGGGCTTGCTGTTGGGATAAGCGGTAGGCTTGCCTTGCGACAGCCCCTGGCAATCGGCCCGCACCGGGCAGCGATCACAGGCAGGCTTGCTGCGGGTGCAGATCGTCGCCCCGATATCCATCATCGCCTGATTGTATTGCGCCACGCCCAGTTTGGGAGTCAGCCGGATGGCGATCTCCCACAGCTCGTTCTCCACCTGTTTTTGGCCGGGCCAGCCCGGCAGCGCCAGCCAGCGGGTGAGTACCCGCTTCACATTGCCATCAAGGATGGCGTGGGGCTGACCCAGAGAGAGCGACAGCACGGCCCCGGCGGTTGAGCGGCCAATGCCCGGCAGCGCCATCACCTCGTCAAAGCGCTCGGGAAAGAGACCGTGGTGATGATCGCGGATCTGCTGAGCCGCCTTGTGCAGGTTGCGGGCCCGGGCGTAGTAGCCAAGCCCGGTCCAGTGGTGCAGCACCTCATCGACGGGGGCATCGGCCAGCGCCACCACATCGGGAAAGCGCGCCATAAAACGCTGGTAGTAGGGGATCACGGTCGCGACCTGAGTCTGCTGCAGCATGATCTCCGAGACCCAGACCCGGTAAGGGGTCTTCTCCTGCTGCCAGGGCAGGGTTTTGCGGCCATGAAGCTCGTACCACTCCAGAACCCGGCTTGCGAAGGTTGATTGATTCACGTTGTTCTCATGTCGTTGATATATGGGGAACTCTGCGGTTCCTTCGGCTCATCTGGCCTGCGTGGGCATAAAGTCATCCCGCAGCACAGCGCCAGCTGTCTGGTGCGGCAGCGTAAGGCCTCGCCACGCCCAAGTCAAAGCCACGCTGACTGGCGCTGCGGCCAGGTGGTGGTCAGGCAGCAAAGCGGTAACAAAGACGATATACTCGGCCCCACGATTGGTGACGGGAGAGACGGTTTGCAGACTTATCTGGTTGGGGGCGCAGTGCGGGATCGCCTGCTGGGATTGCCGCAGGGCGACAGGGATCATCTGGTGGTCGGCGCCACCGTGGAACAGATGCTGGCGCTGGGTTTTACCCAGGTCGGTCGCGACTTTCCCGTGTTTCTTCACCCCAAAACCCAGCAGGAGTATGCCCTCGCCCGTACCGAGCGCAAACAGGGTCAGGGCTACACCGGCTTTGTCTGCCACGCAGCCCCCGATGTGACGCTCGAGCAGGATCTGCTGCGCCGGGATCTCACCATCAACGCCATCGCCGAAGATGATCAGGGCCAGCTCCACGATCCCTACGGTGGCATCGAGGATTTGGAAAAGCGGCTGCTGCGCCACGTCTCTCCTGCCTTTGCCGAAGACCCGCTGCGCATCTTGCGGGTCGCCCGCTTCGCCGCCCGCTTCCACGCTCAGGGCTTTACCATAGCGCCGGAGACCCTCGCCCTGATGAGCGAGATGACGGCCGCTGGCGAGCTGGCCCACCTCACGCCAGAGCGAGTCTGGAAGGAGCTGGAAAAAGTGCTGCTGGGGCCAACCCCGCAGATCTTTATCGAGGTGCTGCGCCAGTGCGGCGCCCTTAAGGCACTCTTCCCCGAAATCGACGCTCTGTTCGGCGTCCCCGCCCCGGCCAAGTGGCACCCGGAGATCGACACCGGCATCCACACCCTGATGGTGCTGGAGCAGGCGTGCCGGATCTCCCCCGAGCTGACCGTCCGCTTTGCTGCCCTCTGCCACGACCTTGGCAAGGGAGTAACCCCCAAGGAGTTCTGGCCAAGCCATCACGGTCACGGCCAGAAAGGGCTGCCGCTTATTCGCGCTCTGTGCGAGCGGTTCCGGGTACCCAATGAGTGCCGGGATCTGGCGCTGCTGGTGAGCGATCTGCACACCCACATCCATATCGCCTTTGAGCTCAAGCCCGCCACCCTGCTCAAGGTGTTCGACAAGGCTGATGCCTGGCGTCGCCCCGAGCGCTTTGCCCAACTGCTGGATGCCTGCCGCGCCGACTTCCACGGCCGCACAGGTTTCGAGGTGCGGGTCTACGCCGAGCCGGACTATGTGGCAGAAGCGCTGGCTGCTGCCCAGGCGGTGCCGGTGAAAGATATAGTGGCGGCCGGTTACAAGGGAGAAGAGATCAAGGAGCAGCTCGCCAAAAAGCGGACCGATGCCATTAGCCGCATCAAGGATGAGTGGACCTTTATCGAGGAGTAACCTCGGCCCCATAACAGACGGCCGCCCTGATGATGAGCTCCGCAAGGAGAGCATCGCCAGGGCGGCCGTTTTGCATCCAGATTGATATGTGAGGGGACGCTAGCCCCTGCTGGTGCCGTTATGCCGGACCAATTCGCTCCATCAGGCTCATATGGGATGAGCCATCGTGGCGCTTGAGGTTCTGACGATACTCGAACTGGCGCTGACTCTCCTGCTTGAGCCCCAGCATCAGCGAATAGCACATCGCCAACATGATCACCGAGAAGGGCAGCGCGGCTATGATGCTGGCCGCCTGCAAGGCTGCCAGGCCGCCGGAAACCAGCAGGATAGCGGCAACCAGCCCCTGCCCCAGACCCCATACGGCGCGGTGCAGTACCGGCGGCTCCTGATCACCGATGGAGAGCAGAGTGGTGATGACCAGCGTACCCGAGTCACTGGAGGTGATGAAGTAGGTGCAGATGAGCAGGGTCAGCACAGCTTTGGCAATCCAGCCGAAGGTATCCCAGTGCAGCAGCTCGACCGTCTTGTAGAGCGCCAGCGTCACATCCTGATTGACCGCAGCGACCACGCCGCCGCCACCAAACAGCTCCAGATTCATCGCCGTGCCGCCAAACACGGTGAGCCAGAACATGCCGAGCAGCGAGGGTACCAGCAACACACCGAGCACAAACTCGCGGATAGTACGCCCCTTGGAAATGCGGGCGATAAACATGCCGACAAACGGCGCCCAGGCAATCCACCAACCCCAGTAAAACGCCGTCCAGCTCGACTGCCAGGCCGAGGTGCCGTTGGCCTCGGTGTTGGTCCAGAAGCTCAGTTTGACGATGTTCTGCAGGTAATCACCGATGTTCTGTACATAAGCGTTGAGGATATAGGTGGTCGGCCCCAGCACCAGAAAGAGCGCGAGCACGAAGACACTCAGCCAGATATTGAGCTCGGAGAGGATCTTCACCCCTCGCCCTACCCCGGAAACCGCCGACAGGGTGGCGATCAGGCTGATGCCACCAATCAGCCAGAGCTGGTTGGACTGCGACACCGCCATACCAAACATCTGGTTAAGGCCGGTATTCATCTGGGAGACCCCCAGACCAAGGGAAGTCGCCACCCCGAACACGGTGCCGAACACCGCCAGCACATCGGCCGCATGGCCCCAAAAACCGTAAATCCGCTCGCCAAGGATGGGGTAAAGCACAGAGCGGATCGCCAGCGGCAACTTGCGCCGGTAGCTGAAAAAGGCAAGTGATAGGCCGACGATCACATAGATGGCCCAGGGGTGCAGGCCCCAATGGAAAAAGGTGAGGCGCATGGCGATCTGGGCCGCTTCCGGGGTCATCCCTTCGGTAATGAACGGATTGCCCTGCAGATGGTTCATCGGCTCGGCGATGCTCCAGAACACCAGACCGATACCCATGCCTGCGCTAAAGAGCATGGAGAACCAGGCGAAGTAGCCGAACTCCGGTACCTGGTCGTCGTCACCCAGCCGGATGCTGCCAAAACGGCTGAACATCAGGTAGACAGCGAAGAACAGGAACAGGGCGACCACCAGAATGTAGTACCACTTGAACCCGGCAATAATCTGATCCTTGGCACCGACAAACCAGGCGGCCGCGGTATCGGGAACAAATACGCCAAACAGCAAAAACAGGGTGATCACGGTGAGGGCCGTCATGGCCATGGTGGGGTTGAGGCCTTTCAATAGCCCTTTGCTTGCTCGCATCCAGCCTCCTTAGTCGTTGTTGAAAAAGTCTTCGCCCACATGATCACCGGCACCGCCGATGGCGCGATAGACCAGTTTGCCCGCCGCCTGTTCGCGGTGATCCACCAGCGAAACCGAGGGCTGGCCGTTCACGGCGTGACGCTTGCCAAGGAAGATGGCCATGGGGACACCCAGATTGGAGACACCGCTGGTGATCCAAAGGCGGTTGAAGTCGTAAGAGCCACCGATGAACTCCAGCTGGGCCAGGCCGGTATCGAGGCCGGTCAGATAGAAGTTCATGGCACTTTCGTCAGGAAAGAGGTGCACCAGCACATAGGCGTAGCGCAATTCATTCACCAACTCCTTTAGGTTGAAAGTACCTGTCTCACTACAAGAGAGGGGTAACTCACCATCATAGTGGTGTACCTTGAGGTTGTTGGGGTCTTCATCATAGGCAGGCTGATAGCGCACAAAAGCCGAGGTATCCGGCAGTTCATAGCGCACTCTGACCACACGTAACTCGGCCACCAGAGACTTGATATCCAGCTCGTCATTCATCATTTCGCTCCTCAAATGTCAGGGTGAATTCCGTGAAATGCCCGTCAACCTAACACAAAATTAGTTAGAGCAGAAATTATTACATCAAAAACCATATTGACCTTGTGACGAATTAGGCGGAAAATTTTGCGCCTCTCCATAGCCTTCCAATGACGCACACCCCATGGAAAAACATGATGAAGTGCTGGTCGCCCTGCGCCAGATTATTCGTGCCATCGACATGCACTCCAGGCGCTTGATCAAAGAAGCCGGGCTCACCTCCCCGCAACTCTTGCTGCTCAAAGGGATCGACGAGCTGGGACAGATCTCCATGCGCCAGCTGGCCGATCACACCAACATGAGCCAGGCCACCGCCACCACTATCATGGACCGATTGGAGAGCCGCCAACTGGTGCAGCGCGTTCGCAGCAATACCGACAAGCGCAAGGTTCACGCGACACTGACTGATGCAGGCCGTGCCCTGCTGGCTCAGGCCCCGACCCCGCTGCAAGAGCGCTTTATCCAACGCTTTCAATCCCTTGAAACCTGGGAGCAGACCCTGCTGCTCTCCTCCCTGCAACGCATCTCCGCCATGATGAATGCAGACGAAATCGACGCAGCCCCGGTGCTGAGCGTCAGACCCCTCACCGAAGAGCAGGCATAAGCTGCTGAACAATTTCAGGCATAAAAAAAGCTCCCGAACGGGAGCTTTTTTCGATCAGGGGCCGCAGAGAATTACTCTTCCAGGCTGATCCCGATATTGGAGACGCCATCCTGAGAGGCGAATACTCTGATGGCCAGAATACGATCGCTGTCGCGCTCATGGGCAACCCGCTTGAGCAGCTCGACCTGGAACTCCAGCTCTGCTTCCATGTACTCGTGCTCGTAGAGCTCCTCTTCGGTCAGATCCCGCTCTTCCAGCAGTTCGATAAAACCGGCCACGGTACCGACTGACGCATGACTGGCATCGTTGGCCTCTTCGCCAACCCGGCAGATCACCGAGTTATAGGCGCAGCCCAGCGCAACACAGGCATCCAGCGCGGGATAGGCACCGTAGGATTCAAACTTGCGGGGATCCGGAATGTGAGACTCGAACTCTTCGAGAATGGCACCCAGATTGACCCGGGATCCCTTGACGGTGAGGTAGACCCACATCTGATCCAGCGCATGCCGGAAAGCGCCAGCATTGCCAAAACCGGAGGCCTGACAGAACAGGGCATAGTTGGGGTACATGCGCTCTGCCAGCGCCAGGGTGTAGACGGTCTGTTGCCAAGGCTGTAGCTCGGCCAGTCGCTTATAAAACTTGTCACCAAACACTGGAGTCGGATCCTTTGCAAAATGTGGGGCAGATTGTAGCCCACGAGGGGCGCGGCGAAAACGAAAAAGCGCCCTGGTCGGCTATGTTGCGATATGAAGTCAGGTAAGATGGGTCGAGAGCGGCATCTTGTTGCGCCGCAAATTCTGATAAGGAACAAGAGTATGAGCCAACGTACCCTTCTTTTGCTCAGCCAGGATAATGCTCACTACGAACGGCTGCTCAAGGCCGCCAATCTCCCCCATCTGCGCATTCTGCGAGCCGATAACCAGAGCGATGCCGAGAAGCTGATCGGCGAAGCCCATATTCTGATGGCCGAACCGGCCCGTGCCAAACCGCTGCTGCCCAAAGCCAACAAGCTGAGCTGGTTCCAGTCCACCTACGCGGGAGTCGATGTGCTGCTCGACCCTGACAGTCGCCGTGATTATCAACTCACCAATGTGCGCGGCATCTTCGGCCCGCTGATGAGCGAGTATGTCTTTGGTCATCTGCTCAGCCTGATGCGCCAAATCCCCCTTTATCGGGAGCAGCAGAAACAGCGACTGTGGCAGAGTCACCCCTATCAGGGTCTCAAGGGGCGCACCATGCTGATCCTGGGGACCGGCAGCATTGGCCAGCATATCGCCCACACCGGCAAACATTTTGGCATGAAGGTGCTGGGTATCAGCCGCAGCGGTCGGGAGCGGGCCGGGTTTGATCAGGTTTATCAACTGCCTGCGCTCAACAAGATGCTGGCGCAGGCCGATGTCATTGTCAGCGTGCTGCCAGCCACCCGCGATACCCGTCATCTGTTCAATGCCGCCCGCTTCGAACACTGCAAACCGGGCGCCATCCTGTTCAACGTCGGTCGTGGCAGCGCCGTGCACTCGGGCGATTTGCTCACCGCACTGCGTACCGGCAAGCTGGCGATGGCAGTGCTGGATGTGTTCGAGCAGGAGCCGCTGCCCGCCGACAGTCCATTGTGGGGCCAACCCAACCTCATCGTCACCCCCCACAACAGCGCCTACAGCTTCCCGGATGATGTAGCCCAGATCTTTGTGCGCAACTACATCCGCTTTATCGATGGCCAGCCACTGGATGGCAAAATCGACTTCGACAAGGGTTATTGACCGTCACTGCGCATGTAAAAAGGCCCCGCCAATCTGGCGGGGCCTTTCATTTCAGGCTGTGACGACAGGAATCAACCCGCTGCCAGCTCCTTGCGGTAGCTCTTCACCTTGGCAAGGAACTGACGACGCTCCTTGCCGCTGAGCGGTTCAGCCATCGGCAGCTTGGCGGTCATGGCATTGACCGGGCGGTTGTTGATCCGCAGCTCGTAGTGCAGGTGAGCACCGGTCGAGCGACCTGTGTTGCCGGAGAGGCCGATCTTGTCGCCCATCTTCACTCGCTGACCGGTTTTGACCAGCAGCTTGCTCAGGTGCAGATAACGGGTAGAGAGAGTACGGCCATGCTTGATGACGATATAGGTACCCGCCAGCGGGTGGCTGGTTGCCTTCTGGACGATACCATCGCCAGTCGCCAGCACTGGCGTGCCCACCGGCACTGCGAAGTCGGTGCCCTCGTGAGGACGCACCATACCGGTTACCGGATGTTTGCGCGCCGGGTTGAAGTTGGAGCTGATCCGATAGCGGCTGTGGGTCGGGTAGCGGCGGAATCCGCGCTCCAGACTGTTGCCCTGACCGTCGTAATAGTTGCCGTCATCGGAGAGCCAGGCCGACACCGTCTTGCCCTGGCTGGTCACTTCCACACCCAGCAGCTGGCTGTTACCAGTGCTCTTGCCTTCCACCGTCTCCTGGCGTACCAGCACTTTGAACTTGTCGCCCTTCTGCAGATCCTTGGCGAAATTCATTCGCCACTGGAACAGGTTGGCAATTTTCTGGATATGGTTGGCCGGAATCCCCGCATTACGGGCACTGACATAGAAGCTGCCGTTGATCACGCCGTTGTAACGCTGCGGTTGCCACTCAACCTTCTCATTGATCATGGAGGCGGTATAAGCATCGTCGCTGCGCGCCATCACCAGCGTCTGCTTGATGTTCAGGCGGATTTTGAGTTGCTGCAGGATGTTGTCCTGATCGATCAGCAGCTCAATATTCTGGCCCGGCTTGAGGCGCGCCAGATAGTTCTTGTTGTCCGCGTCCAGCACCTTGTAGAGGGTGGTGGTGGAGAGACCGAGATTGTTAAAAATGGCGGTCAGGTTTTCGCCGTTGCGGACCCTGTAATCCTGCCACTGGGGGGTGGTGTCAACCGGGATGTCGTCATCCGGCGCACTCTGATCAACCAGTTCGTGATCGGGGATTTCGTTAAAGTCGGTGTTGTTTTCGTTGGTTGCCGTACCTGCGGTATCAATGGGCAACTCAAGACGCAGCGGCCGCTCAAGGATGTCACCCGGAGCTGGCAATAATGCCACTGCTGACAGGGTCATGGCCGTCAGCATCAGCATGGCGTAAAAGTGTTTGCGGGGAACCGGTGGTTCCCAATTGGCAGCCTGTACTACCAAGGGACGGAGACGTTTCATCCGCTATCCTGTATTTAGATCTAAAGAGTGTGAGTTGTGATGTCAGTTGTGACAAAACCGTATAAAACTGTTTGTTGGACACAAATAGTTACAAATAGTTCATCACAATCTGCATGAACCTCACATTTTATGCATAACCCGCCCGGATGGGCAGAAATGATCGTCTTTTTTAACCATTTTTTCCTATTTTTAAGAACCGGGTCGGATTCGCTACTGAATAGAAACCCAAAATGTTGCGATAACTTTTCCATGGAGTGGATATGTCGTTAGCAAAACTGTTAATCAGAATAATTGTCGTCCTGTTCCTGATCGGTGCAGCGCTGCTGTTTGCACTGGAAGTCACGACGGTCCGCCAATCCATCCTCGACCAGATGTCAGCCAACCTGGAAACCGCCATCACCGCTCTCGGGCTGGTGCTGCAAGGAACCCTGCTTAATGACGACAATGTGCTGGCCGAGACCATCGTCAATGCCATGTTCGATGGCGGCTTCGTCAGCTCGGTCACCCTGATCGATCCTGATGGCCAGTTGCTGTTTCAGAAGGTCTTCCACTCTACCCAGCAAAATGTCCCCGGCTGGCTTCCCTCGGTTATCGGCATGCCCCCCGTCAAGATTGAGCAAGAGTTGACCGATGGCTGGCGCATGCTGGGCACTCTGACCCTTGAGGGGCATAGCGGCTACGCCTATCAGCATCTGTGGAATGCCATCAGTCGCACCGGTCTGGCGCTGCTGGCGGGCCTCGTCGTATTTACCCTGATCATCTCTCTGGTCTGCAAACGCATGCTGCAGCCCCTGGAACAGATCAACCTGCAGCTGATCCGTATCCGCAAACACCAGTTCAACAGCACCCTGCCCACTCCCTGGTTGCAAGACCTCAAAGAAGTGGCACTTTCCATCAACCAATTGGTTTCCGAACGCAAACGGGATCTGCTGCAACAACGACTCAAGATCACCCAGCTGGGAAAACAGCTGCCACTGACGACTCCACAGCCGCTGCAAGGAGTGAGCCCACTGCCGGAAGGCGGGCAACTGCAAAAATTTGTCTCCACACAAGGGGAGATCGCGCTCTATCAGCGCTTCTTGCCCAGCCAGCCCCTCGGTGCCGACAGCGATCTCGCAACCATCCAGAGCGCCCTGCAACAGTGGCAGCACTCTCATATAGAAGGGGTCTTGCTGCCCCTCTCCCTGCTCAATCACCCGCAATGGTCAGAAATCGCTCCTCTGCTAAGCCAGGGTCGAGGAAAAACACTGGATTGGCGCTGGGATGTAGCCACATTCCCCGCCCACGGCCAGTCCACATTGGCTGCGTTGCAGGAACAGGGGTGTGAGCTCGCCTTCAGCGCCATTCCTCTCAATGCGGACACCTTCAATCAACTTGACCCGCTCAATCCCATTTTTATCAGCTGTCAGCTGACCGATGCGCCGCTCTACTGGAATCTGCTCTCCCAAACCATGCATGCTGCTGGCTATACCCTACTGGCAGAATCGGGAGAGTGTCGCGACATCGACAAACTGCGGACCTGGGGTATCGATGGTTATGCCAAGGAGGCGCAATCATGAAGAAGCTTTCCATACTGGTGCCCCTGCTGTGGCAGCCCTGCCTGATGGCTGAAACCGTCACTATCGCCACCGGGGGTGAGCAGGGGATTTATCACCAGATAACCAATGAGTTTTGCCGTCTGGCCCATGAGGTCGATGAGCAACTTGCGTGCACATTGCAGAGCTCATCGGGTTCAATAGAAAACCTGAAGCGGCTGAAGAGTGGCGAGACCTCCTACGCCATGGTGCAGTCAGACTGGTTGTATCAGGCAAGCCAGGGCTTGGGCCCTTTTGCCACGCAGCCGCAACCTGAGCTGCGCGCCCTGTTTGCCACCCATGCCGAGCCCTTCACCATAGTGATCCGTGCCGATGGCGATATCACTTCACTGGAACAGCTCAAGCTCGCCCCCATCGACATGGGGTTGAAGAGCTCGGGGACCCGCCAGACGGCGCTGACCCTGTTCAACATCTTGGGAGCGAAAGAGCAGGATCTCGATCTGAAGAGCATGGCCAACCTGCCGGATGCGCTCTGCAGCAAGCAGATCGACGCATTTGCACTGGTGATGGGACACCCTAACCGGATTGTGCTCGACACCGCCAAACGTTGCGCAGTCAGTTTCCTCCCCATCGATGGGGCCACCCGTGATCAGCTACTCAAGGGGGTCAAATATTACCAACGTAGTCAGGTGCCCGCTCGTATCTACCCCGGCAATCTGAAGGCAACTCCCACCTTTGCCATTGCCGCCACCCTGGTTACCAATGCCACCATGCAGGAAGAGTCTGTCTATCGCCTGACCAAGGCCATGCTGACCCAGCAAACCAAGTTCAATGAGCAAACTTATGGCTACGCCAATATGTTTCACCGGGCACGCAATAAAACCGGCCCGGTGCTGAGTATTGAGCAGCATCCGGGCGCAGCGAAATATTTCGATGAGTTGAAGGCGGCGGGCAAGCTATAACTGACGACGAGGAGAGCGCAGTTGCTCGCTGGAGAAACGGGTCTTCATCGATGTCCACTGCGCCAACCGATCGGCACTCCCCGCCAGCGTCCCTTCCCGCCGTGACTTCATGATCCAGATGCTTTTGGCATCGAAACTGTAAACGGGAATGAGGTCGGTACGCTTGCTGCCTGGCAGGATCCGGCTGTTGATGTTGTCGAGCACCAGTGGATCAGCCTTGGGCGTCGGGAAGTAGAGCGTCACCATGTGGAATTGGTTGTAACGCACCGCCTTGACGTAGGCCAGCCGCAGCTTCTTCTCATCCACCCCCAGCTCCATCAGGGTGTAGTACTTGGAGATGCTGTAATCCTCGCAATCCCCACCCCGGGCACCGATGAACTCCAGCGGATTGGCCCAGTAATCCTCATCCCCCCACAGCTTGGGATCCTCGCTGTAGGTGAGATTGTTGAAGTAGTTGTTCACCAGCTCGATCTTCTGCTGGTCGGTTGTACCCGCTCTGGGGGTGAGCAAGCGAGAAAATGCCTCGGCCCGCTGGATGGCCCTGCCACCATACACTTCCTGCAGCTTGGCCCGCAGGTCCGGACTGGCAATATATTCGGAAAGGCGCGAAGCCTGCACACTGGCGCAACATAGCGCCAGTGTGCAGGCCGGGATCAACAACCATTTCATACCGGACACTCCATGTCAGATGCTGGAGGTCAGTATAGTCCGTCCGGATGAGAGACTCAGCCGCTAATCAGCGACATTGGGCAAATGCGTCTGCCAGTTGCTGCATGAATTGGGGATAACCATCCGGGCCGAGCGGTACCTGTTCACCCACCTCATCAAGCAAAAGCACCTTGGCGCCGGTATTGCGTGCCACCGATTCGATCACAGCCGGTGAGAATTGCGGCTCGGCATAAATGCAGCTCGCCTGCTTCTCTTCCAGTGCCTTTCGGATATCCACCAGGGTCTTGGCGCCCGGGCGACGCTCAGGGCTCACGGTAAAGTGACCCTTTGAACTCATGCCGTAGTGGCGCTCCCAGTAGCCATACGCCTCGTGGAAGACAAAGTACCCCTTCTCATTCACCGCCTTCATCTGGCCAGCAATCACCTTGTCTTTGGCATCCACCTTGGTATCAAATGCCGCGAGGTTGGCGTCATAACGAGCCTGATTGGCCGGATCCAGCTTGCCCAATTCACTTGCGATCGCCTTGGCAATCACTTTGGCCTGCGTCGGGCCAAGCCAGATATGGGGATCGACCCCTTCATGATGATGTCCCTCATGCCCTTCATCATGGTCACCGTGCTCGTGGACGGCATGATCGTGATCATCATGGTCATGGGAGTCATGACTATCCTGAGTCGCGTAGTTGAACAGCGGCATCCCATCAACCTGAGTCAGGGTCAGAGCATGAGGATGATTGGCCAGCGGCTTGGCCATGAAGCCTTCCAGCTCGGGGCCGACCCACACCACCAGATCGGCACTGTTGATGCTGCGAATATCGGACGGACGCAGGGAGAAATCGTGGGGAGAGGCACCGGTCGGCAGCAATACCTTGGGCTCGCTCACCCCGTCAGTGATCGCCGCGGCAATGAAGCCAAGGGGCTTGATGGTGGTCAGTACCTCAATGGCACGAACAGGCAAACTCACCGCCAGCAGGGCAGTGAAAAGCGCAATAATTCTCATTGGTGAATCTCGTCAGGGGGTGAGTATGTGATAATATAACAGCTGCTTTTTGTTATATTATAACTCTCACTGGCTGTAAACCCCGGAGTTGTCATGAGCCAACTGGTAGAGCTGAAAGAGGTCTCTCTCTCGTTTGATGGACGCTCTGTGCTCGACAAGGTCTCCTTTACCCTCAATAAAGGCAAAATCACCACGCTAGTCGGCCCCAACGGGGCGGGCAAGAGCACCCTGAGCAAGCTGGTACTGGGTCTGCTCACACCGGATTCGGGCAAGATCACCCGCAGCCGCGACCTGAGAGTCGGCTATGTGCCCCAGCGCCTCTATCTGGATCCCACCCTGCCGCTGACAGTACGCCGCTTCCTGCAACTGGGCAAAAATAGCCGCCTCTCCATCGAGGAGGCACTGACCCGGGTGGGCGCAGAGGGATTGCTGGAAAACCGGATGCAGAAGCTCTCGGGTGGTGAGATGCAGCGCGTGCTGCTGGCTCGCGCCCTGCTGGTCAAGCCCGAGCTGCTGGTGCTGGACGAACCGGTGCAAGGGGTTGATATCACCGGCCAGATCGAGCTCTACGCCCTCATCGGTCAGCTCGCCGCCGAGTTCAATTGTGCCGTGCTGATGGTATCCCACGACCTGCATCTGGTGATGGCCAGCACCCACGAGGTGATCTGCCTCAATCGCCACGTCTGCTGTCATGGCGAGCCGGAAAGCGTGGCGCGCCACCCCGAATTTGCCCGCCTGTTCGGGCGACCGGAGCAGGAGGTGCTGGCGGTCTATACCCACCATCACCACTGCGACGGCGAACACCATCATCATGAACCGCAGGCCCCCGTCATCCGCCTGCCCTCTCGCAACAACGCTCACAGCAAATAGCGCAAGCAACAGGACATTCAAGTGGACAGCTTTCTGTTATACGCCCTCGCGGCCGGTCTCGGCATCGCCCTGCTGGCTGGCCCCCTCGGCAGCTTCGTGGTATGGCGAAAAATGGCCTATTTTGGCGACACCCTCTCCCATGCCTGTCTGTTCGGCATCGCGCTGGGCATCCTGCTGCAGGTCGATCTCACCCTGGCGGTGGTGGTCTGCTGCCTCGCCATGGCGATGCTGCTGGTGATCATGAGTCGCAACCAGCAGGTGGCGACCGATACCCTGCTCGGCATTCTGGCCCACAGCGCCCTGTCCCTCGGTCTGGTTACCTTGAGTTTTATGGATAACGTGCGGGTGGATCTGATGGCCTACCTGTTTGGCGACCTGCTCTCGGTACAACCGATGGATCTGCTCTGGATCTACGGCGGTGGTGCGCTGGTGCTGCTCACCCTGTGGCGGTTGTGGGATCCCCTGCTCTCCATGACCATCTCGGAAGAGCTGGCACGGGTAGAGGGGATCCGGGTCGATGTGCTGCGCTGCGTATTGATGCTGCTGATCGGGCTGGTGATCGCCGTGGCGATGAAGTTTGTCGGGGCGCTGATCATCACCTCCCTGCTGATCATTCCCGCCGCCACCGCCCGCCGTTTCAGCCAGACGCCGGAACAGATGGCCGGCTTTGCCGCGCTGATCGGCTGCCTCGCCGTACTCGGCGGGCTGACCCTCTCCTGGTATCAGGACACCCCGGCGGGCCCGTCAGTGGTGGTCTGTGCCACCAGCCTGTTTGTCCTAAGCCAGTTCAAGAAGGCTTGATACCACGCTAGAGCGGCATGCTCTGGCGTGTCTCCATCATCAGCCACTGGCGTAACCGGCTGATGGCGGGCTCATGGGCCCGTGAGCGTTTGCAGGTAAAGTAGAAGGCATCCCCCGTCTCCAGCTGGTGTACCGGCAAGGCCACCAGCTGGGGATCATCGGGCCGCAGCATGTAGTCATTCACGAACGCCACCCCCTGATCCCAGGCCGCCGCCTCCATCGCCAGCAACACATGGCTGAAGTGGTGCATCCGCGCCTCGTCCGGGATCACCAGACCACCCGCCTTGGCCCAGCGCTGCCAATCCTCCCCCCGCGCCTTGTAGATGGATTGCACCGAGAGCAGCGGCAGTTGCCAGATAGCGTCCGGCCACTCCCCCTCTACCTGCTGCAACAAACGGCGGCTGCAGACCGGAAAGAGTCGCTCCTGATAGATAAGGTCGTGGCAGTAGCCCCGCCCGTGGGGTGAGACAGTGATAAAACAGTCGGCCACCCGATCGGAGAGCTCGGGATCTTCCGCCACCATCTCCAGACTCAAATCCAGCTCGGGATAGAGCTGGCGCAATCCGGCCAACCGCGGGATCAACCACTTCACCGCAAACGAGCTGTAGACCGCGAGGCGCAACCGCATCTCGCCGCCCCCGCGCAGCTGCTCGCTGCTCTGGGCAATCTGGCCGAGCCCGGCAGCAATCCCCTCGAAATAGCTCTCGCCCTGTGTCGTCAACGAGAGCAGCCGCCCCTGACGCAGCAGCAACCGCTCCCCCAGAAAATCCTCCAGCAGGCGGATCTGGTGGCTGACCGCACTCTGGCTGACGTTCAGTTCAAGGGCGGCGCGGGAGAAGCTGAGTAGCCGGGCCACCACCTCGAAATATTGCACCGCACGCAGGGGAGGAAGTTTCATTATCTAAATATCTCATGGGTGGTCATTTTTTATCATTTTACTGGATATCAACCGGCACGCTACCCTCCCCTCATCTGAAGTGGGAGGTGGTATGAATGCAGTGGGGATCGGCATCCTTTATCTGGTGCTGGGCAATATGGTGGCGGTCTTTTCCGATGCGCTGGTCAAGGTACTGGAGCCGGATCAGCCCATCTTCCAGTTTGTCTTTTTCCGCCAGGTTTCTGCAGCCCTTCTGCTGATGCCCTGGCTGCTCTGGTCATGGCGCCGCAACCCGCCGGTGGCCATCAAGTGGCACCTGTTGCGGGCCCATATCTGGGCGGTCGGTGTCTGCCTGATGGTGGTGGCCCTCACCCGCTTGCCGCTCGCTACTGCCAATGCCCTCTTCTATGCCGCGCCCCTGATGATGGTGCCGCTGGCAGTGTGGATGGCAGGAGAGGCGATCTCGCGCCAGAAGGTGCTGACCGCAGTCATCGGGTTTATCGGTGTGCTGATCGTGCTGCGCCCGACCGAAGTGAACTGGGCCGCACTGGCGGCGCTCGGGGTAGCGCTGTCGATGGCGCTCAACAATCTGCTGATCAAGCGCATCCCGCTCAAGCAGCCCATCGCCCAGACCCTGTTTTTCACCAACGTGCTGAGCATGCCCTTTATCCTGGCGCTGGCCTGGTGGGAAGGGGGCGACTGGCAGTGGCAGATGTGGTGGCCCGCCTTCGGCTCCTCGGCGCTGATCATGGTCTATGCGGGATTGTGCGTGGTGGCCTATCGCAAGGCGGAAGCGAGCAAGATCGCCTCGGCGGAATATACCGGTCTGCTGATGGCCGTCGCCATCGGGGTATGGCTGTTTGACGAGCAGCCGGGTCTGCCGCTGCTGCTGGGCTGTATCTGCATCGTCCTGCCGCTCATCGCCATGGCCCGCAGCAAACCAAAACCGCTGGCCGAACCGGCGCTTTAAGCGCTCAGGGTCGTTCCAGCAAAGGGGCGACCCTTTGCTGCAGATGGGGGACAATCTCCTGTTCGAACCAGGGATTCTTTTTGAGCCAGAGGGTATTGCGTGGGGAGGGATGCGGCAACGGCAGCCAGCCGGGGCCATAGTCGGCCCAGCTGCGCACCGTTTCGGTGAGCGATCCCTTGGCCGCCCCCCGCAGGTAATGGGCTTGTGCATACTGGCCGATCAGCAGGGTCAGTTCGATATTGGGCAACAGCATCAATACCTTGTCGTGCCAGGTGGGCGCACATTCGGGGCGCGGCGGCAGATCGCCGGATTTTCCCCTGCCGGGATAGCAGAGCCCCATCGGCATGATGGCGATGCGGGATTGGTCGTAAAAGGTGGCCTTATCGACACCAAGCCACTGGCGCAGCCGGTCACCGGAGGGGTCATCCCACGGGATACCGCTGGCATGCACCCGGGTGCCGGGCGCCTGACCGATGATCAGCAGGCGGGCACTCTCGGCCCCGCGGATCACTGGACGAGGCCCCAGCGGCAGATGAGCCTCGCACAGACGGCAGGCCCTGATTTGCTCAAACAACTTATCGATTCGCTGCATGACGTTGATAGTACCAGCATTTCCCTGTTTTCCCTCTTGTGGAAACAGGGCGCGCCCCCTACTATCGCCATGGATGTTTAATTTAATAAACGGACAATAATGAAAAACTGGCTAGGTACCGGCACCGCGACCCTCTCCTTCATCCTGTGGGGGATGCTACCGCTCTATTATCAATTCATGCCCGAGGTCAACATGTGGGAGCTGATCTCCCATCGGGTTCTCTGGTCTGTGATGCTGCTGGGTGCCCTGTTTTTGCTGCTTGGCCACAAGGTGCCCTGGGCACAACTGCGCAGCGAGCCGCGCCAGCTCGGCCTCATTCTGCTGGCGGGCCCCGTGATGTCCATCAGCTGGTGCATGTTCACCTGGTGCCTCACTACCGGGCAGGTGCTGACAACCAGCCTCGCCTTCTTTATGACCCCGCTGTTCAATATCGTATTCGCCGTCATCTTCCTCAAAGAGCGGCTCACCCCGCAAAAGCATCTGGCAGTCGCTCTGGCACTGGCGGGTCTCGCCTACATGCTCTTCTGCTACGGCCAGCTCCCCTGGTTCTCCCTCATCATGGGGGCCAACTTCGCCTGCTATGGCCTTATCAAGAAGAAGATCCACTACGACACCGGCACCAGCCTCTATCTGGAAGCCATGGTGCAACTGCCCGTCGCGCTGATCATCATCGGCACGCTGGCATGGCACGGGGAAGGGGCATTCGTGAACGGAGATCTGGCTGACAAGCTGCTGCTGATGGGCAGTGCGCCCGCTACTCTGCTGCCGGTGGGGCTGTTCTGCTATGCGGTGGCGAGAACCCGGATGAGCACGGTGGGGCTGCTGCAATATATCGAGCCCAGCCTCGCCTTCCTGCTCGCCATCTACTGGTTTGGTGAGGCGCCGGACCCCATCAAGGCGGTCGGTTTCGCCTTCGTCTGGGCTGGTCTGCTAGTGAGCCTGTTGCCGCTACACCGGCTCAAGCGCCGCCCTCAGGGAGTACCGCGATAGGACTCCAGCACCTTGTGCCAGCGGGGATCCCTGTCCATCTGCTCGGCGATGTCGTTGAGGGTGGCATGCAGCTCGGGGCGAGACTTGGGCAGCAGAATATGGCGGGTATAGCTGGATTGGGGGAAGGGTGAGATAAACAGCTTGCCCTGATAGTGCTGTGAGTCGATGAAAAAGCCCAGCGATGAACCACTCACCAGCGTCACATCGATGCGACCGCGCACCAGCAGCTCAAGATTGGTCTTCACCTTCTTGGCATCCTGACGTACCAGCTCCCCGCGGCCAGCTGCATCATCGATCCCCTGATAGCGGTAGCCCTCCACCCCACCAAACACCAGCCCCTTGAGGGAGTCAGGCCCGCGATAGGTGACCGGGTTGTCAATGTTCGAGACCAGCTCGTTGGTGTCGCGCATCACCGGAAAGGTCCAGAGATAGCGTTCGCGATGGGGGTCCCCCACCCAGGCGGGATTGACCCAGACCACCAGACCGTCAAAGTCGGGATCCGCCATCTCCAGCGCCAGTCGGGCGCGATTGACCAGCCAAAGCTCGATTCTGGGTTCACCCCCCAGCTTTTCATTGAGATACTTGACCAGCTCGCGGCTCAGCCCTGCATCCACTCCGGTGTTGAAGGGCGGATGCTGATGGTAATCGTAGAGACGGATCGTCTCCCCCAGAGCCGGGACCGACAACAGTAACCACAACCAAAACCAGACTCTCATCGCACCTCCTTGAGCTGCCTCTGAGTTTGGCACAGAGAATTTGAATGAGAGAACCCGCGACCACCACACCGGCACAGCAACCATCCGCCCCTTCCCGCTGGTCTGTCTATATGGTGCGTACTGCCACCGGCCTGCTCTATACCGGGATCAGCACGGATCCGCTGCGCCGTCTGGGCCAGCACCAGAGTGGCAAGGGCGCTCGCGCCCTGCGCGGCAAGGGGCCGCTGACGCTGGCGTGGCAACAGGAAGTCGGCGAGAAGGGGGCGGCCCTGCGCATCGAATATCGCCTCAAGCAGCAGCCGAAATCCTTCAAGGAGCAGCTGATCCACAGCCCGGCACTCTGGCAGAGCTGGAGCGCGCAGTGGTTAACCGAAACGACTCGGCCTTAAGGGATGCAGGCAAAAAAAGGCCACTCGATGAGTGGCCGGAAAGGGGAAATCAGGGAGCATCACACAACGTCTTGCAAAACCTCAGGCGGGTTAGAGGTAGGTATTGGAACGCTTGCTGCGGTTACTGATCAGCCAGCAAACCGCCAGCACCAGCAGCAACCAGGGGGCCAGCTTGATGATCAGAGCAAGCATGCCGCCCAGTGCCCCAAGCAGCACGAACAGGCCGCTCACCAGCAACATGGCTACCAGGGTAAAACCGGTCAGTGCCATGACCAGCAGCACCACCAGCAATATGAAAAATTCCAGCATAACTTGCTCCTTATCAGTACCTTGTCTGCCGGCTGATCAACCCTTCGGTCAATCCAGCCAGCGCTTCAATTCATAACGGGGCGGCATCACCAGCACCGCCAGCAGATAGGCGGCCAGTGCCAGCGGCGGCATCAGGATCAGGGCGAGCAGTGCCACCACCCGCACCGTGACTCTGGAGACCCCCAACCGCCTGGCAATACCGGCGCAGACCCCGCTCAGCTTGCGATGCACCAGATCCTTGGGCCAGGGGCTCATGATTACACCTCCGCCTTCTGGCCTTTGAGGCGAGCCAGCTCGCGCTCGATCTCGTCATTGAGCTCCAGCTCGCGGAACTGGGCCTCCAGCGAGGGATTCTGCCCCAGGGTGGCCGCCTCCAGCTGGGCTTCCAGCTGATCGACCCGGCCCTGAAAACCGTCAAAACGCGCCATCAGCTCATGCATGCGCTGGTTGTCCACCTGGGCGCGGGCACGAATGCGGCTGTGGGCTGTCTGCTCGCGCAGGGTCAGCAGTTTCTGCTTCTCGCGGGCCTCGGTCAGCTTGGCCGCCAGTCGCTCGCTGTCGGCGGTAAGTTGGGCCAGCACCTCGGCCACCCGGGCCTTGTCCTGCTCCAGCTGTTCACATTTTTTGACCTCCGCCAGCTTCTCGGTGAGGGCTGCACGGGCCAGATCCTCACGCCCCTTCTGGATGGCGAGCTCGGCCTTGGCCGACCACTCCAGGATCTGCGCCTGCAACGCCTGCTGGTGACGCTCCAGCTGTTTCTGTTCGGCAATCACGCGGGCGGCCTGGGTACGCATTTCGACCTGCACCTGCTCCATCTCTTCGATCATCAGGCGCAGCATCTTCTCCGGCTCTTCACTCTTGTCGAGCAGGCTGTGCAGGTTGGCATTAATCACGTCGGTCAGGCGGCTGAATACGCTCATGGTCTGGCTCCTTGTTGATGGGATGGCTATCTCTTCCCATAGCATTACAAGAGCCGTGCCAAGAAAAATTATTGTTGTTTTACATATAGATGGGAATTTACTGAGGAAATTCAAGAAGGGCTTGTTGGTGAGAATAGCCAACCAGGTGGTGATTTTTACCAACAAAAAAGGGAGCCTCTGGCTCCCTTGTCGATTCGTCTGCGCTATCCGTCAGGCGGCGTGGCTGTGGCCCAGCTTGCTGTCCAGTTCGGCCAGCTTGGCCTCCATCCGGGCGCGGCAGGTGTCGGAGAGATCGCGAATGCCGCTGGCACCGTGTTCCTTGCTGCAGACCGGGGCCATCACTTCCACCAGCACTTCGCCGTTATCCCAGCGATTGAGGTCGACCTGACCGAAGTAGCTGGAGCAGACGATGGGCACCACGGGCACTTCAGCCTGTACCGCAGTGTGGAAAGCGCCCGCCTTGAATGGCAGCAGGCCACGTCCCTGGGAGCGGGTCCCTTCCGGGAACATCCAGATGGAGGTGCCACGGTTCTTGATGCGATCCACCACCTGACCTATGGTGCCGATGGCACGGGAGCGGTTGGAGCGGTCGATCAGCACGTTGCCGGAGAGCCAGAAGATAAGGCCGAACAGCGGCAGCCAGAGCAGGCTCTTCTTACCCACCGCCACCACACCGGGCTGCACCGCACCGGTCACGGTGAAGATGTCGAAGTTGCTCTGGTGGTTACAGACGTAGACCGCCGGGCCGACCGATTTGACCTCGTCGGCCACCGTCACCTTGACTCGCAGCCCGATCAGCGGGCAGACCGCGTGATACATGCGGGCGAAAACATAGACGTTGTTGGGATGGCGCGGACGAACCAGACAGAGCAGCAGGCCGAACAGGAACCAGAAAATGAGCAGCAGACCAAGCAGCAGCACACGGGCAATTTTGAGCATCGAACACCTCGAGTTTTAACTCGGCGCAGTATACTGATCCCCCTTTTAGCGAACAAGCGTTCGCCAAACAGAACCGACCACCCTCCCCGTCGCGCCACCCACAGTCCTGCTCATCAATACGTCGCCGACTTGCCCCACCCGCCATTGGTCGTTAGGATGGCCCCATCTTGATGGACGGGGCGAACATGATTTTGCAACAACGGGTAGCGAAACATCTCCTGCTGCTGGTCTGCCTGCTGGTGCTCAATTGTGCTGCCCAGCCGCTGGCCCGGCTTGCCCTGCTCGATCACGCCCTCAGCTGTCAGGCACTGCCCGTTCCAGGCTCGGCAACGGATCAAGAGGATGCCAAACCGGCCAGCCCGCAGCCCACCAGCTGCCAGCTCAACGGCAAGTGGCTAAGCGCCGCCACCCTGCTCTGCGTCGAACAGCTCTTCTTTGCAGTGGCGGTGCTGATCGCCCTGCTGGCCCCCCTTTGGCGCTACACACCGCCACTGCCCCCTCCCAGAGTCATCTCGCCGCCCGAGCGGCGTCTGCACCTCACCCTGTGCGTCTGGCGGGAATGAGTTCGGCAGCGTTCTTTCGTTAGCTGTCACTCAATTTTTGCGAGACCAAAAAGATGTCGAATCTCTTCAAGGCGGCCCTGCTACTGGGCGGTCTGCTGTGGCAATCCACGGGATTGGCCAGCGACACGGGCTGGCTCACCAGCCCACAGAATGATCACGCCCGGGTGCGGCTGCAGGCCGACCGCAGCACGGCAGATCAGACCCGCATCCTGCTCGATGTCGAGCTGGAGTCGGGCTGGAAGACCTACTGGCACAGTCCGGGAGAAGGGGGGATTGCCCCCCAGATCCTGTGGGATGAGCCGGTCGGTGCCTTTCAGTGGCGCTGGCCGGTGCCACGCCACTTCGAGGTAGCCGGGCTCAGCACCCAGGGTTATCAGGGTGATACGACCTTCCCTCTGAGCCTCAACTACCCCACCTGGCAACCGCTCAAGGGAACTCTTCGCCTCTCCACCTGCAGCAATGTCTGCATCCTGACCGACTTTCCCTTCACCCTCTCGGTGGATGGGCAGGCCCCGGCCGGTTTCGACTTTGTCTGGGCCAAGGCCATCAGCAACCTGCCCCAGCAATTGCCTGCCGAAACCCGGGTCGAGCTCGGTTATCAGCACAACCAGCTGCAACTGCGCGCCGAGCGGGCAGAAGGCTGGCAATCACCAGCGCTCTTTATCGACGCTCTGGAGGGTGCCGAATTTGGCAAACCGGCGCTTGAGGTCGAAGGCAACACCCTGATCGCCCGGGTGCCGGTGAGCGATGGCTGGCAGGGAGATGCGCCGGATCTGCGTGGCCAATCCCTCGGTCTGCTGCTTACCAGTGGCGAACAGGCGTGGCAGACCAAAGGCTCGATTGGCGAAGCGCTCGTATTGCCAGCGCCGGGCCAGCCCCTCCTCTGGTTGCTGGGGGCGGCGCTGCTCGGCGGCCTCATCCTCAATCTGATGCCCTGCGTGCTGCCGGTGCTGGCGCTCAAGCTGGGAACTGTGTTGCAACATCAGGAGCGTGAACAGGGAGCGGTGCGCAAGCAGTTCCTCGCCGCCAGCGCCGGGATCATCGCCTCCTTCTGGGTGCTGGCCGCCATGAGCAGCCTGCTGCGCGCCACGCAAGGGGCCGTCGGCTGGGGCATCCAGTTCCAGAGCGCCGGTTTTATCGGCTTGATGGTGCTGGTCACCCTGCTGTTTTGCGCCAACCTGTTGGGGCTGTTCGAGATCCGCCTGCCCAGCGCCCTCAGCACCCGCCTCGCCACCAGCGGCGGCAACGGCCTCGGCGGTCACTTCCTGCAGGGGAGCTTCGCCACTCTGCTGGCGACCCCCTGCTCGGCACCGTTCCTCGGCACCGCGGTGGCCTTTGCGCTGGCGGCGCCACTCGGCCAGCTCTGGCTGATCTTCACCGCGCTCGGAATTGGCATGAGCCTGCCCTGGCTGCTGGTGGCGGCCCTGCCACGGCTCGCCCTCTGGCTGCCGAAACCGGGGCGCTGGATGAACCATCTGCGCATCCTGCTCGGCTTGATGATGCTGGGCTCCAGCCTCTGGCTCACCAGCCTGCTCGACAACCATCTCGGCAGTTATGCCACCGGCTGGCTGATGGTTGCCATGCTGCTGGCACTGCTGATTGGCATCATCTGGCGTTACGGCATCCGCGGCTTCACGCTGGCGATAGCCCTTACCGCCCTGATTGGCAGCCCCTTGCTGCTGAGTGGCGCCTTTAGCGCGCAGGGGTCGGGCAACGTCGACCGGGTGGTCTGGCAACCGCTCTCGGAACGAGCCATCACAGATGCGCTGGCCCAGAACAAGCGGGTCTTCGTCGATGTCACCGCCGATTGGTGCGTCACCTGCAAGGCCAACAAATACAACGTATTGCTGCGCGATGAGGTGCAACAGGCCCTCTCTGCCCCCGATGTGGTGGCCCTGCGCGGCGACTGGAGCAAACCGAACGACACCATCGCCGCCTTCCTGCGTAAGCGGGGCGCGGCGGCCGTCCCCTTCAACCAGATTTACGGCCCGGAGTTGCCGCAGGGGGTCACGCTGTCACCCCTGCTCGACAAGGACGATCTGCTGACCACATTGCACAAGGCTGGCCTGCTTCAGGCTGGCACCACCCGATTTTAAGGAGCAACCATGAAACCGACTCTTAGCGCCCTGACCCTGCTGGCCTCCCTTTCCGCAACCCTGCTGGCTCCGGCCCTGCACGCTGCCCCCTTCACCCCGGAGCAGGAGGCGCGCATCAAGGAGCTGATCCGCGAGACACTGATCGCCAACCCCAAGATCCTCGATGAGGCCGCCGAATCCTGGGAGAAGCAGAACGCGGCAGCCCAGGAGGCGCAGCTTGGCAACTTCATCAAGGGCAACAAGGATGTGCTGTTCAACAGCGCCACCAGCCCGCGCCTCGGCGCCAAGAACCCCAAGCTGACGCTGGTGCTGTTCACCGACTACAACTGCCCCTACTGCAAGCAGTTCGATCCCCAGCTGACCAAACTGCTCAAGGCCTATCCGGACGATCTGGGGCTGGTGATCAAGCTGCTGCCATTCAAGGGGCAGACCTCCGCCAAGGCGGCCCAATACAGCCTGACCCTGTGGCAACAGGATCCCGCCCGCTTCCTCACCCTGCACGACAAGCTGATGAGCAAGCAGGGGATGCTGACCGAGGCGGACATCAACAAGGCACTGGCGGCCACCGGCAACACCGCGCTCAAACCGGCCGCCAAGGCGACCGAAGAGCTGCGCAACAGCCTGCGCATCGGCACCATCCTCGGGGTACAGGGCACACCGGCGACCCTGATTGGCAACCAGCTGGTACCGGGCGCCATCCCCTATGAGGAGCTGGAGCAGCTGGTGAAGGCCGAACTGGCCAAGCAGGGGTAAAGAATGACCACCAATCCTCAACCCCGCTGGCGCCGCTGGGGCAAGGAGGCGCTCTGGCTGCTGCTGATGGCGCTGATCATCTCGACCCTGCTGGATCTGTGGCGCAGCCCAACCCTGCCGGAGGGGGCGATGAGCGCCCCCGTCACCCTGCAGGATGGCAGCAGCACGGATCTCGCTACCTTAAGTCAAGGCAAGCCGCTGCTGGTCTACTACTGGGCCAGCTGGTGCGGTGTGTGCCGTTTCACCACCCCGGCCGTGCAGCAGCTCTGGCAAGAGGGGGAAAACGTGCTGACGGTGGCGCTGCGCTCCGGCAATTCCGAGCAGTTAGGCAAGGGGATGAGCAAGAAGGGGCTCACCTTCCCGACCCACAACGACGAGTCGGGAGCGCTGGCTGCCAAGTGGCAGGTGGGGGTTACCCCGACGTTCCTCGTTATCAAGGATGGGACGCTTGTGAGCAGCACCACCGGCTGGAGCTCAAAGTGGGGCTTGCAGCTGCGGCTCTGGTGGGCGTCGCTCTAGCCACGCAACAACATTGCCTTCAACAGGGCCATCCCACCGGATGGCCCTTTTTTATGCAGACATTTTTATGCCGACATCAGGCGGGGAGCTGCATCCCGCGCACCTGCTCCAGTAGAGCGGCCACTGCTGCCGAGCGCAACGCATCGGGGGCGTAGCAGAGCCCCACCCGCCGCTTGAAGGAAGAGGCCGCCAGCTCGGCGACTGTACAGCCGGGCGGACAGAGGGAACGAGGCAACCAGGCAATCCCCGCCCCGGCGGCCACCATGGTTGCTGCCAGTCGCAGCGACCCCGCCCGCCGTGGATAAAGCGGCGCCTGATTGCCGAGAATGGCGATCAGCCGCAGGTGGGAGTCGTGGCGCGGGCAGGTGACCCAGGGCTCGTCCGCCAACGCTGCCGGGGTGAGCGCCCCCTTGCCCGCCAGCGGGTGATCCGGCGGCAGCACCAGCACGAACTCCTCCTCCAGCAGGGGGATAAAGAGCTCGTCACCACAGCGCAGGGATTCGCACCCCAGCCGCACATCGCCACAACAGCCCTCCTCCAGGGTCAGCAGGATCTCCTCGTGGGCGATCGCCCCTTGCACCAGCGCCCCCACCACGCCATCACCCAGATCCGCCTCAATCCCCACCGTCAGCTCGAGACAGGGGGTGGTTTCACGAAACTCGCGGGCGAGGGAGTCGGTGTCAGTAATCAGCCGCTTGGCGCGGGGATAGAGCCGGTGCGCCGCTTCGGTCCCCTCCACCCCGCGCGCCTGCCGCATAAACAGGGTCACCCCCAGCTCATCCTCCAGCATCTTGATGGTGGTGGATAGGGTAGGCTGGGTGATGAAGAGGCGGGTGGCCGCCGCCGTGATGTTGCGTTCCTCGAAGACAGCCACAAACGCACGCAGGGTTCGCACATCCATAGAATTCACCTATACCAGACAGTCATAAAAGCCATTTTTCACGGCGACACTGGGCAAATATAGTGGCTTACCTGCCACAAGGCATCTCAATTCCCTATATCGTCGTCTATCAACACAGCCAGGAGCCATCATGCGCCATCTCTCTGTCATCGGCCTCGGGGCCATGGGCTCCGCCCTCGCCACCACATTGCTCAAGGCGGGCCATCCGGTCACCGTCTGGAATCGCAGCGCCGCCAAGGCGGCCCCGCTGCAGGCGCTGGGTGCAACACTCGCCCCCTCGGTTGGCGCAGCCATCGCTGCAAGTGATATCACCCTTGTCTGCGTCGATAACTACGCCGTCAGCCTGCAGTTGCTGGACGAGGCGCGCGACGCCGTGGCGGGCAAGCTGCTGGTGCAGCTCTCCACCGGCAGTCCGCAGGGGGCCAGAGCGCTGGAGAACTGGAGCCACGCCCGCGGCGCCCGTTATCTCGATGGCGCCATCCTCTGCTTCCCGGATCAGATCGGCACCAGCGATGCCAGCATCATCTGCTCGGGAGCCAGCGCTGCCTTTAGCGAGGCCGAGCTGGTGCTGCGCCTGCTCGCCCCTACCCTCGACCATGTGGCCGAGGCGGTGGGCGCCGCCGCGGCGCAAGATTGTGCCGTTGCCGCCTACTTTGCCGGTGGTCTGCTTGGTGCCCTGCACGGCGCCCTAATCTGCGAGGCGGAAGGGTTGCTGGTAGCCAAGGTGTGCGCTCAGTTCAGCGAGCTTTCACCGATTTTGGGTGGTGATGTGGCCCATCTGGGCAAGACGCTGGCGAGCGGCGATTTCGATCACCCCTACGCCAGCCTGAAAACCTGGAGCGCCGCCATCAGCCGCCTCGCCGGCCATGCCAGCGATGCCAGGATCGACAGCCGTTTCCCGCGCTTTGCCGCCGATCTGTTTGAGGAAGGAGTGGCGCAAGGATTTGGTCAGCAGGAGGTCTCGGCTCTCATCAAGGTGCTGCGGGCGCGCAATGGAGCGGCACAATGAACGAGTTGACCAACCACACCCCAATTGCACTGGTCACCGGCGCCGCTGGCGGGATTGGCCGCCAGCTCTGCATCGGGCTGGCCGAGGCGGGTTATCGGGTGATCGCCACCGATCTGGCTCCTCACGCTTTCGACCATCCCGAGATCCACTTTCACCCGCTCGATTTGCGGGACGAGCAGGCTATCGTGGGGCTCTTTGCCGAGGTGCGCACACAGCATGGCGGCATCCACCTGCTGATCAACAATGGCGCCATCAGCAAGTTCCACACCCGCTTCGAGGAGCTGAGCGCAGCCCAGTTCGATCAGGTGATGACGGTCAATGTGCGCGGTGCCATGCTCTGCGCCCGCGCCTTTGTGCAGGCCAACCGCGGGTTGCCCTATGGCCGCATCATCAATATTGCCTCCACCCGCTGGCAGCAGAACGAGCCGGGTTGGGATGCCTATGGCGCCTCCAAGGGGGCACTGGTCGCCCTCACCCAGTCCCTCACCAACTCGCTGGCCGACCATCCCATCACGGTCAATGCCATCAGTCCGGGCTGGATCCAGGCGGAGGATTACCACACCCTGACCGAGGCGGATCACCGCCAGCATCCGAGCGGCCGGGTCGGTCGCCCCGACGACATCACCCGCGCCTGCCTCTTTCTGGCCGATCCTCGCAACGACTTTATCAACGGCGCCAATCTGGTGGTCGATGGCGGGATGAGCAAGAAGATGATCTACCACACCTCCGCCTCCTTCTGGGAGGAGTAACCCCTGTGGCGGCAGTCTTACCCCGGCCTGCCGCCCACCCCTTTCCTGCCCGTTTTTTCATCGCTTTTGCCCCGCCGCCCTTGCACTGGCCAGATCGACTGGCAACAATAGGCTCTCAACTGACCCCTCTTCATTTCGCCCGTTAATTGATCGCCCAACTCATCGCGTTGGCGGGCTGTTTCCGTTAAAATGACGGGTTTTTGCCGTGCCTGGTTTGCCAATCCCCACCATCAGGCACTCGCAGCGTGAATCCTATGATGCCAGTGATGCAGGATCTGCCATGAACAACTACTTTCGGGTGCTGGGCGTCAAGTCCAACGCCAGCGAAAACGACATCAAGAAAGCCTATCGTCGGCTGTCGAACCAGTACCACCCCGACAAGCTGCACGGGGCCAGTGAAGAAGAGAAAGAGCAGGCAGCCATCAAGCTGCACCAGGTAAAGCAGGCCTATGAAGTGCTGTCCGATCCGAAACAGCGGGCCGCCTTTATCAAGGATTTCAACAACGTCATCGTGACCGACCCCGCCTCCGCCATGCAGGAGATGTGGGATCAGTTCTACCCCTGAAACAGCAGGCAAAAAGAGCAACTATGCAAAAGAGATGGGACCAGGCGCGGCTCAAGTCGCTGCAAAGCGATGCCAGCGAAAACATCGAATCCTACCGGGATCAGGACGACCCCAAGGGGCTGGAACAGTTCACCGACCAGATGAAGAGCCTGCTGCTGGCCGATATGAGCATGCTGGAGTTTATGCCCGAGTATCTGCCGCTGGCCCTCTATGGCCGGGTGCAGTTCCCGGCCAAGGCCAAGTCGCAGTGGAACAAGTGGCTCGCCAGCGGCGAGCAGCCAAGCTGGGACGAGTTCAAGGTGAGCGTCGGCTTCAACAACGCCGCCCTGCCGCTGGTCAAGGCGGTGCGGGCCCAGAGCGAAGATCAGCTGATGGAAGCCTGCGCCGTGCTGTTCCTGCTCGATAACCCGCTGCCGCGCGGCAGCCACCGCGGCGATGACGACTATGATCTGCGCGACGAAGAAGATGAAGACGGGGAAGATGCCGACGCCGACTACCACGGCGGCAGTGACCGCTATGGTGATGACGACGGCGATCAGGATATGTACGACGAAGTCCGTTTCTAATTGGGGCAAGGCATGAGCAACAGTCTGATAGAAATTACCGCCATCGAGATCAAAGAGCTGGCCGTTATCGAGCCGAAGCAGGCCAGCGAGAAGTTCGAGCTGATCGCCAAGACCATGTCTGACGACCAGCTGGCAGAAGTGATTGAAAACATTGATATCGTTACCCTGACCCAGATTAACGGCCAGCACGATATCTCCTTCCCCTCCATCATCTCCGAGCTGATGACCCCGGAGCGGATCCGCGACATCGTCTGCCAGCAGCCCCTCTACTGGGAAGAGGCGATCAAGAACAACGCCGACGAGCTGCAACAACACACCTTCGACTTCCTCAACTACCTGATCCGCACCCAGGATAGCGAAGCCAAGCAGCGCGAGATCCTCGAGTGCGTGGCCGAAGATCCGGCCGGTCTCTTCTACCTCGCCATCCCCTTTATCGAGTTCTATCGTGGCGATCGTTATGAAGAGGACGAAGGCTATCGCGACGTGCTGCACGCCGAAGAGGAAGATCTCGAAGAGTCCCTGCGCTACAGCGAGCGCCAGCAGAGCGAGGATGTCCACGACTATGCGCTGGATGACCCGCGCAGCCTCTTGATGCTCATTCGCGAGCTGGCCCCCGAGGTGGAGAAAGCCATCAAGGCGCTGCTACGCAACGAGCACTCCACTTGGGACGGCATCATCAACAAGTTTGCCGCCGAACTGGTGATGCAGGCCAAAGAGAAGAACAAGGTCGAGGAAGACGAGTACGGCGACGTCGACGACATGTTCAGCTTTCTGGATTAAGGAGCCCATTCATGCAGTTAGTCATTCGCGATGCCAACCAGGGCCCCTTTCTGACCCAGGTGCTGCGCTTTGGCCGCGACAACGAACTCTTGAGTCAGCAGCAGCTGGCCGCCATCAAGGGCAAGGCGGTGCTGATGAGCCTCAAATTCGCCGACAAGTACTACAACAAGTACAAGATGCACCTGCTGGAGCAGGCCGCCCACGACGTCATCGGCGTGGTGAGCCTCGGCCTGCAGGAGCTCTCGGCGCGGGATCCGGCCAAGGCGCTGGCGCTGCTGCAGGCGCCGGAAGGCCCCATCAAGCCGTTCCAGAAGGGCTGGTCGATGCTCATCACCGTCAGCCCCAAGCAGGCTGGCAACAGCCTCTACGGTGACGTGGATGCGCGGCTCTTGGACAAGATCTCGAGCCCGCCAGATGTGGAGGAGTGGCAAGGGTGGCAGGAGTACGAGAAGGCGCTGACCGAGCACAACAAGAGCCGCCTGATGGAACTCATCGACCAGCACTTCTTCGCCTGCGAGAGCGACCACCCCACCATGGAGGACAAGCTGGCCGAAGCGCTGCTCTACCGCATCCTCTGTGGCAAGGGCTGTGGCGCCGCCCCGCTCAAGGTGAAGCAGGATCTCAAGCGCAAGCTGGCGCGGGAGATTGAGCTCGACGAGGGCTGGTACGACACCGACTACCTCGCCGCCCAACTCGCCCTGATGCTGAGCGCTCTGCCTGCCGACATGGCCGCCGCCCTGCGTCAGGAGCTGAGCCCGGGCTTTGTGCCGAACCTGCTGCACACCCTCGGCTTTGTGCGCCAGTACCAGCTGCTGCAAAAAGAGAACGCCTCGCCGGAGAAGCTCGACAACATCGAGATGCGTGCCGGTCTCAAGCACCCGCTGCTCGGCTGGCCGCTCTACCACGACTTCTAAGGCCGCTTTCACCGCCCATCAGTCGCACCAACGCCCGGCCTACCGGGCGTTGTTCTATCTACGTCATCAGCCCCCCACGATTGACGTAATAAATCGGGATGCAACCAGTTCAGATGGCTTCATTCAAACCTTGTTCGCAGCTATACTGCGCCCCTGATTCAGGGCTGAATAAACCGGTCATAATACAGGTCAGATTTTTATGCTGCTGCCACTTTTAATGCTTATCAGCGCCAATACTCCGCTACTGTCAGATACCCGGCTTTATAGGGAAGTTGCAGATAATTGTAAAAATGTAGATTTGAAAAATTGGCAACATCCGACCAGAAAGGTATTACTGGAACGAGGCGTTATATTAAAAAAAGTGGAGTTATGTAACGATGGTAAATATCCAATCTATCATGTTCGACTCCCGTATGACCCGGCTGGGCAGACTCAAGATTATTTCAACCCACTCTATGTGGCCATGTACGGAGCCAACGGAAAATGGCCATATGCCATGGTCGATGAGGAAGGAACCATTGTGTATATGACCTATCGGAAAGGTTCTATTATCACACCGGACTACGAGCTTTTCTCACCATAATCAGATTTTATCTCTGAGGGAAATACTCAAGGAATGCAAAATAAACATATTTTCATAAAGGATAGCATCACGATTCCCAGCCTCAAAATGCTCTTATTGATATATTATCCGACTATCTTAAGTCACCTATCTGTCGAAACTAATCTGTATCACGTTATTACAACAAGAATATATATTAGCCCCTGCGATGAAACGCTCAAAAATCCCCCACACCATCTGGCTCTGAGCAAGTCCTCATTTTCAATATTTATTCACTCAAACAGTGAAACTGAATAAATAAGCTGCCACTCAACATGCCGGCGGCGATGGCGAAAGAGCAGCCAAAAGCGGGATGGCGATCTCACTATCAAATCAGTTCAGCCTAAAAAAGGCTCCATTCAACCCCGGCAACTCTGATACCTACCCGGCCAGCGCCAGCTTTTCAGCAGTCAAAACCGCATAAAAAGGCGGAATAGATCAATAAAAAGCAATTAATCGCGCCGGATTAAATTTCAGGTATGGCTATTTGCACCGCTTGGCCGCTAAATGACAGACCGGCCTTCAGACCAGCATGGAAGCGCACAAGGCTAGCCGGCAGCAGACCGGTACGCTCTCAGGACGAGTTATGACTTTCTTCTCTCACAGGAGACAGACCGTGAGCGCTTCGAATCAACACCCCACCATTCCCCCTGGCTCCGGGGCGCTGTTCTTTATCCAGACCTTCTCGACCCTGGGGTTTGCCGTGCTCTACTCCACCCTGGTGCTCTACGCCACCAAGCGGCTCGGCTTCAGTGAATCCCAGGCCAACACCATGATGGGGGTCTTCGGAGCCTTCAACTATGGCCTGCACCTGTTTGGCGGTTATCTCGGCGGGCGCTACCTCAGCAACCGCAACCTGTTCGTGATGGGGATGGTGCTGCAGGTGATCGGCTGCTACTTCATCGCCGAGATGGGGATCACCGGCCTCTACTGGGGGCTCGCCATGTTCCTTACCGGCAGCGGCCTCAACGTCACCTGCCTCAACATGATGCTGACCCAGCGCTTCGCCCCGGATGATCACCGCCGCGAGAGCGCCTTCCTGTGGAACTACGCCGGGATGAATCTGGGCTTCTTTATCGGCTTCACGGTGGCGGGCTACTTCCAGCTCACCGAGGATTACCGCACCCTGTTCCTGTTTGCGACGCTGGGCAACATCATCGCCATCATCGCCACCTTCGCCTGCTGGCCAATTCTGGCGGATATCAGCACCCCGCTGCGCCATGTCAAAGGGAGCGGCTTCTACCGCCGCATGCTGGCCGGGATCGCCATTCTGGCCATGCTGGTGCCGGCGCTGCGCCTGCTGCTGACCCACGCCAGCTTCAGCGGCAGCTTCGTGCTGATCCTGGGGGCCGTGGTGCTGGTGCTGCTCTGCGTGATGACCGCCCGCCACCCGGACGCCGCCGAGCGCAGCCGCATGGTGGCCTACCTGATCCTCGCCCTTGGCTCCCTCATTTTCTGGTCGCTCTACCAGCTGGCGCCCATGGGGCTGATGCTCTTCTCCGAGCACAACATCAACCTCAACGTGTTCGGGCTGCGGGTCGCCCCCCAGTGGATCCAAAACATCAACACCCTCGTCATCGTCATCGGTGGCCCGCTGATGGCGCTGCTGTTCCAGCGGCTGCGCGAACAGGGGTGGAATATCGACATCCCCTCCCAGTTTGCAGCCTCCCTGTTCTGCATGGGATTGGGGATGCTGGTGCTGCCGATCGGTATCCATCTGGCGGGGGCCGACGGGCTGGTCGCCTTCAAGTGGATCGCCATCAGCTATGTGCTGCAGAGCTTTGGCGAGCTGCTGATCTCCCCCATCGGCTACGCCATGATTGGCAAGCTGGCCCCCGCCAGCCTGCAAGGCTTGATGATGGGCTGCTGGATGATGGTGACCGGCGTTGCCTCTGTGCTGGCAGGCTATGTCTCCGGCGCCATGCCGCAGAATATCGGCAGCTCTCCGGTGGCCACCAACCCGGGCTACAGCTCGGTATTCAATATGCTGGGCTGGGGCTCGCTGGCGGGCGGCGTGGTGTTGCTGCTGCTGGTGCCCCGCCTGCGCCTGCTGATCGCCTCGAAAATTGCTCCGCCACTGGCGGCGACAGCCATTCCTGTCTAATCGGGTTCGGGCCAACCATTTCAGTGGCCCCTGCCAGCGCGAACGATTGAATCAGCGGCATTGCTGTTAATGTAAAGGGCCCCGCCATCATGGATGGCGGGGCCCTCTCTTTTGGCTGGATGGATGACCCGCGTCTGGCTGGCGAGCCCCCGTTAAGGCTTCGTCAATCAAGCCCATTTCCCTACAGGTCTCGTTTCTCAAACATCCGATTTTGGGGTTCCCAAACGCAGCAGCTTGAGCAATCGATATAGAAAAAGTGGCTGAATAATCGTCAACACTATGGTTAGCCAAGCCAATAGAGTTATGCTGCCAAGGTGACCATCGACATTTGTTAAAATCATCGAAGAGACGACGGCAGCCGAGCCACTGAATATATGTTGAAAAACATTTTGTAATGACATGAATCCCGCCCTTTCCCAAGGCGCTGCCACTTGACTATTAACAGCAGCAACGGTGATCGTTCGGGTCGATGTAACCACCATGAATAACGTGAAAATCACTATGGTCGGCAACCAAGGCTCATGCAAAAAACCATCCCAAACAACCGCTATCGTCAATGCCCCCATCAAAATCGTCACTTTCATCGCACCAAAACGGTCAATAAACAATCCGCCAAGCTGCATTGAAAACAGGCTAAAAATGCCGCCCATGACATAGTAATGACTCATATCACCACGAGGGACATCAAGGTTAAATTGAAAATAAGCAGCTATGTTGGGAACAATAAGGAAGGTGCTGAAAATTGCCAACCCAAGTGCCATAAACGCATTCAACACCACAGGTCGCTTCAACATTTCAATGGATGAAAAAGCCTTCTGGTTCAATCCCAAGTGGGCCGTCATTCCAGGCAGCCTTGTATATACCGCCATGCAGACACACAATCCCAAGCCACCTAAAACATAGAAAGGCGCACTCCATCCTTTTAACATTGCCAGCTCCAATCCCAACGGCACACCGGCAATTGCTGACAACGAAAATGCCCCCATCACGATGGCCATTGCTCGGCCACGTTGCTGTACAGGCGTGGCATCCACAACGATCGCCAGAGCAATGGATGTTGCAGGGCCAGCAAACACACCGGCCAGCAAGCGGGTAAAGAATAAACTTTCCATATTCCATGCCAATGCACAGGCCCAAGTGGATAGCGAGATCCCCAACAATGTGATCAGTGCGACATGCTTTCTATCGAATCGGTCGAGATATCTGGCACATAACAACGATGATAGTGCGGCGGCCAGTGCATACCCACCACCTAAATATCCTATATAGGTTGGACTTATATTTAGTGCGCGAGATAAATCAGGCCCAAGCGGCATAATCATCATAAAATCAAGCGCACTGACCAATTGAATCAATGCGGCCAACCAAACAACGTTAAAATCCATAACCGAACGATTATCGTGAGTTTTTTCACTCATATTATTTTCATCTAGCATCATAGTGTTTACTCTCAATCTTTAGAGATAAAAAGTATACCCACTATCACATTTTAATTTTATTCGTTAAAATGGCATGGATTGTTATCAGATTAGGGATAATCAATGCGTACCGGCATGGAATTGAATGCGCTGAAGATTTTCATTGCAGTGGTTGAAAACAGCAGTTTTGTCGGGGCATCTAAAACCCTTCAAATCCCCACCTCAAATGTGAGCCGCAGTATTTCTCAATTGGAAGAAGCCTTGAACCTTCAACTGATTGAACGCTCAACCCGCCATATGAAGCTCACACAATCAGGGCAACTGCTCTATACCCGAGTAAAACCACTGCTGGAATCACTGGAGCAAACCGAGGCTGAATTGACATCACAGCAGATTCAGCTGAAAGGTCCATTACGCATCTGCATCCCCAATGAGGCTGGGCCAAAACTGCTCGGTACTGCCATTGCCGACTTTGCCTGCCAGCATCCTGAAATAACGATCAGCTGCATTACCAATCTCTCCGGACTTGAATCATTAAGAGAGGATTTGGACATGGCAATCATCATTCACAGAGGCAAGATGGATGATTGCGATTACATAGCCAGCCATTTGACCACCATTCCCTGTACTGTTGTTGGCTCCCCTTCATTGATCCAGAAGTGGGGGCTTCCCAACCACACATCACAACTCAAAACTCTCCCCTGCATAACAACGGTGAGCGCTCTGAAAGGGATGCCTTGGCAATTTACTCGCACGAACAGTGAATTTTCCACCATCCAGGTGAATGAACACTACCGGGTCAATAGTGGCGAACTGGCGTTAAAAGCAGCAATAGCCGGTGTAGGTTTTGCCATTCTTGCCAAGGTATCTTGCCAGGAGTTTATTGATGATGGCAGCTTGGTTGAAATTGAACTTGAGCTACCCGCCGCCCCATTGCAGTTGTTTGCTGTTTATGCAAATCGCCAATATCTTCCTGCTAAAACGCGTGTATTTATTGACTTTATACGGCGAAATATCATGAATTATAAGTAGCTGTTAGAATTTGATATTCATCACAACTTAAGAAAACAAATTTAATCCTCCATTGAGCCCCGTCCAATCCCAACTTATAATTCCAATTATCTTTTCCATCAGACAACCATGATAAATGGAGAACAATCATGAGAAATATATTATTACTTTCATTAATTATGCTATCAAGTACTGTAAGTGCTGGTAGATTAGAACTAACAGACAGCATATTACATGTAGGCGATAACTACATGGCATCATGGGATGCTCCAACCCCCATAGGAAAAAACCTTGAATTAGATTTCGAATTATCTCCCAGACCAGATAATTACATTATTCTTTCTTTTGATGCCTATCAAGTATCACCATCTACAAATGGCCTTCATGGAAATCACATTTATATAAACAACCAATTTTACGCCAAATTCACGGACCCCAATAATGTATCCGAAAATGAATGGAAGCCATATTACTTTGTAATTGATAAGCGATACTTTAACAAGGGGGGCAACATCATTACAATAGAAGCCAAAAATGCGACAGGAACAACTGACGTTGATGACTTCATGATTAAAAACATAATCTTATACATTCAATAAACCTCTGTTGATATAACACACCACAGAATATCTATTTCCCTTAGATTTTTCTTCTAATAAAGAAGGGCGCTTTCGCGCCCTTCTATATTAATTACCCTTCCTGATTTTCCCCGGCTGCCGGTTCAGCACCGGCGGCGGGTTCAATCTCGATACGATCGACACGCTGCAAACCGCGGGGCAGCTTGGCGCCGCGGCGGCCGCGCTCGCCGCGGTAGTAGTCGAGATCAGATGGCTTGAGGGTCAGCTTGCGCTTGCCGGCAAACAGGGTGACCGACTGACCCTGCGGGATCACGGCGGCCATCACCACAAACTCCTCCCGCGCCTTGACGCGAGCAGAGGGGATGCTGATGAGCTTGTTGCCCTTGCCCTTGCCGAGCACCGGCAGGGTGTTCATCGGGAACAGCAGCATCCGCCCCTCGTTGGAGATAGCCATGCAGAGATCGGTCTCCGGCGAGCCAATCTTCTGGGGTGCCATCACCAGACCCCCTTCCGGCACGGTAAGCAGCGCCTTGCCGTTCTTGTTCTTACCGATGAGGTCGTCATAGGTGCAGACAAAGCCGTAACCGGCGTCGCTGGCGATCAGATACGGCTCGCCTTCGCTCCCCATCACCAGATGACGCACCTCTTCACCGGCGCCCAGTGCAAAGCGGCCGGTGAGCGGCTCGCCCTGACTGCGGGCGGAGGGCAGGGTGTGCGCCTCCAGCGAGTAGGTGCGGCCAAAGCTCGACAGGAACACCGCCTGCTGGTTGCTGCGGCCAAAGGCGTGGGCCAGATAGCTGTCCCCCGCCTTGTAGGAGAGCCCCTCGACATCCACGTCGTGGCCCTTGGCGGCGCGCACCCACCCCTTGTCGGAGAGGATGACGGTGACCGGCTCGCTCGGCACCAGCTCTTTCTCGGTCAGCGCCACGGCGGTGGCACGCTCCACCAGCGGGGTGCGGCGATCGTCGCCGTACTTCTCGGCATCGGCCAGCAGCTCTTTCTTGAGCAGGGTGTTGAGACGGCGCTCGGAGCCCAGGATCAGCTCCAGCTTGTCGCGCTCTTCGGCCAGCTCGTTCTGTTCGGCGCGCAGCTTGAACTCTTCGAGCTTGGCCAGATGGCGCAGTTTCAGCTCGAGGATCGCTTCGGCCTGGGTCTCGGTAATGTTGAAGCGCTCCACCATCACCTTGCCCGGCTCATCCTCGGTACGGATGATCTCGATCACCTCGTCGATGTTGAGGTAGGCGATCAGCAAGCCTTCGAGGATGTGCAGGCGAGCCAGCACCTTGTCGAGGCGGAACTGCAGACGGCGACGCACAGTCTCGCGGCGGAACTGGATCCACTCGCTGAGGATGGTCTTGAGGCACTTCACCTGCGGCCGGTTGTCGAGGCCGAGGATGTTGAGGTTGACCCGGTAGTTCTTCTCCAGATCCGTGGTGGCGAACAGGTGGGCCATCAGCCCCTCTACATCCACCCGGTTGGAGCGCGGCACGATCACCAGACGGGTCGGATTCTCGTGGTCAGACTCATCGCGCAGATCGGTGACCATCGGCAGCTTTTTCGCCACCATCTGGGCGGCGATCTGCTCCATGATCTTGGCGCCGGAGGCCTGATGAGGCAGCGCTGTGATGACGATGTCGCCATCCTCCTCGCTCCAGACCGCCCGCTGCTTGATGGAGCCCTTGCCGGTCTCGTAGATTTTGCGGATATCGTCGCGCGGGGTGATGATCTCGGCGTTGGTCGGGTAGTCCGGCCCCTGAATGTGCGCCATCAATGCATCGAGACCCGCATTGGGGTTGTCGAGCAGCTCGGCACAGGCGTAGGCCACTTCCCGCGCGTTGTGGGGCGGGATATCGGTCGCCATGCCCACCGCGATACCGGTCACCCCGTTGAGCAGGATGTGCGGCAGACGGGCGGGCAGCACTACCGGTTCCTTCATGGTGCCGTCGAAGTTCGGCGTCCACTCCACCGTGCCTTGCCCCAACTCGGAGAGCAGCAGCTCGGAGAAGCGGGACAGCCGCGCCTCGGTATAACGCATGGCGGCGAAGGACTTGGGATCGTCCGGCGCACCCCAGTTACCCTGACCGTCCACCAGCGGGTAGCGGTAGGAGAAAGGCTGGGCCATCAGCACCATGGCTTCATAACAGGCGCTGTCGCCGTGGGGGTGGTACTTACCCAGCACGTCACCCACGGTACGGGCAGACTTCTTGTGCTTGGAGAGCGCCGACAGCCCCAGCTCGCTCATGGCGTAGATGATGCGCCGCTGCACCGGTTTGAGGCCGTCGCCGATATGCGGCAAGGCCCGATCCATGATGACGTACATGGAGTAGTTCAAGTAAGCCTGTTCGGTAAAGGTGCGCATTGGCTGGCGCTCTACCCCGTCCAGACTGAGCTCGATAGCATCACTCATGTGATTTTCTCTTTCGGTTCGGGAGCCGCCACAGGGCGACTCCGGCTAAATGCTTGCTGGCCCTGTGCGGGCCAGCCGACGGCTTAAATGATGGCGAGGTTACCCTTCTCTTCGAGCCATTCGCGGCGATCGCTCGCCCGCTTCTTGGCCAGCAGCATGTCCATCAGCTGCAGGGTCTCGTCAGCCGCATCCCCTTCGCTCTCTCCTGCCGGCTCCATGGTGAGCTGCACCAGACGGCGGGTGTTGGGATCCATGGTGGTTTCCCGCAGCTGTTTCGGGTTCATCTCACCCAGACCCTTGAATCGGGTCACCATCACCTTGCCTTTCTTCTTCTCGGCCTCGACCCGCTGCAACACGCCGTTCTTCTCGTCCTCGTCGAGGGCGTAGTAGACCTCTTTACCGATATCGATCCGGTAGAGGGGCGGCATGGCCACATAGACGTGGCCCTTCTCCACCAGCGTGCGGAAGTGTTTCACAAAGAGGGCGCAGAGCAGGGTGGCGATGTGCAGACCGTCCGAGTCCGCATCCGCGAGGATGCATACCTTGCCGTAGCGCAGGCCACTGAGATCCTCGGAGTCGGGGTCGAGCCCGATGGCGACCGAGATATCGTGCACTTCTTGCGAGGCGAGCACCTGACCGGCCTCCACCTCCCAGGTGTTCAGGATCTTGCCGCGCAGCGGCATGATGGCCTGAAACTCGCGATCCCGCGCCTGCTTGGCACTGCCACCCGCGGAGTCACCCTCCACCAGGAACAGCTCCCCCTGCATGGGGTCAGCGCAGCCGCAATCGGTCAGCTTGCCGGGCAGCGCCGGGCCTTGCGTTATCTTCTTGCGCACCACCGTCTTGGCAGCGCGCATCCGGCGCTGAGCGCTGGAGATGCAGAGCTCGGCGATCTGCTCCGCCAGCTCGGTGTTGCTGTTCAGATAGAGGCTGAAGGCATCCTTCACCACGCCGGAGACGAACGCCGAGCTCTGACGGGAGGAGAGGCGCTCCTTGGTCTGACCGGCGAACTGCGGATCCTGCATCTTGATGGAGAGGATGTAGGCGCAGCGATCCCAGATATCTTCCGGGGTCAGCTTGACCCCGCGCGGCAGCAGGTTGCGGAACTCGCAGAACTCGCGCATGGCGTCGAGCAGACCCTGACGCAGACCGTTGACGTGAGTACCGCCCTGCGCAGTGGGAATGAGGTTCACATAGGATTCGGCGAGGCATTCGCCCCCTTCCGGCAACCAGCAGAGTGCCCAGTCCACCGCCGACTGTTCGGAGCTGAACGAGCCGATAAAGGGCTGCTCCGGCAGGCAGGTGTACTGCTTGACCGCGTCGACCAGATAATCCTTGAGGCCATCTTCGTAGCACCACTCCAGCTTGATGCCGGTGTTCTTGTCGAGGAACTTGATGGTGAGGCCAGGGCAGAGCACGGCCTTGGCTTTGAGCAGGTGCTCCAGCTTGGTGACCGAGAATTTGGGCGAATCGAAGTAGCTCGCCTGCGGCCAGAAGCGCACCCGGGTGCCGGTATTGCGACGACCGCAAGTGCCGGTGATGGTCAGCTCCTGCACCTTCTCGCCACGCTCGAAGGCGATGTCGTAGACCTGACCGTCGCGGCGCACCGTCACCTCGACCCGATCGGAGAGGGCGTTTACTACCGAAATACCCACCCCGTGCAGACCGCCGGAGAACTGGTAGTTCTTGTTGGAGAACTTGCCGCCCGCGTGCAGCTTGCAGAGGATCAGCTCCACCCCGCTGACCCCCTCTTCCGGGTGGATATCGACCGGCATGCCGCGGCCGTCGTCGATCACTTCGAGGGACTGGTCTTCATGCAGGATCACCTCCAGATTACGGGCGTGACCTGCCAGCGCTTCATCGACGCTGTTGTCGATGACCTCCTGGCCGAGGTGGTTGGGCCGGGTGGTGTCGGTATACATGCCGGGGCGGCGACGCACCGGTTCAAGGCCATTGAGGACCTCAATGGCATCCGCATTGTATTGAGTAGACATGGAGGGCCTTGCGAATTGACGTTTGGAGGGAATCTTAACTGCTAGGCGGGGGTAGAACAAACTCCCCGCACCGAAAGCTTGATCTGGAGAAGAACAAGCAGGGCGAGACCGCCCTTATTGACTCAAACCTGACTATAACCCGAGGAAACGGATGATCTGAGCTGGGTAGCGCTCGAACGCGACAAAGGCGTGGTTTCCGCCGCACTCCAGCGAGAGGCGGGCAAAGCGGTATTCGTCCAGCGCCTTGCGATAGTCGAGCACCTCATCCCCCTGCTGTTGCAGGATCCAGAGTCGCTCCGGCGCCGTCACCGGAACCGCCAGTGCCCGCAGCTCGTCCATATGTTCAGGCAGCAGCTCGTACTGCTCACCCGTATAGGGATTGGTCTGGGGGCCAAGGTAGTCACAGAGCAGCTCGTGCGGGCGCACCGCCGGATTGATCAGCGCCGCGCGGCAGCCGTACTGCTCGCTCACCCGGGTCGCCATAAAGCCGCCGAGGGAGCTGCCCACGGCGCCGAGCTTGAACCCGCTGCCATAACGACGCTGCAGATCGGCAATGGTCTGCTCGATAGCCGCCCAGGCCGCCGCTGGCGTATTGGGCTGGGCTGGAATGATCACCTCGATGTCGGGCCGATTGGCGGCCACCCAGGCAGCCATCTGCTGCGCCTTGGCGGAGCCCGGTGAGGAGTTGAAACCGTGCAGATAAAGGAGAACCGATTTCATGGAATGCTCTCCTCAATAACCGGTGGCGTCGGGGTCGGGCACAAACTGCCCCACCGGCAGGCGCCACACCTCGCTGGCCACCCGCCCATCCGGATAGAGGGTGAGATAGCGCCAGCCCGGGCCGGATTCATCCAGCGCAAAGCCATCAGAGAGCGGTTTGAACTGAATGCAGGTGGAGGGGCTGGCAATCAGCCGCCCCCCGCGTTGCACCTCGTCAAACTCCTGATGAACGTGGCCGAACAGGATGGTCTTCTGCTGCGGATGACGGGCCAGTACGGCGAACAGGTCATCGGCATTCTTGAGATTGTGCTGATCCAGCCAGGCGCAGCCCACCGGTACCGCCTGATGGTGCAGGGTGATAAGAGCGTGGCGATCAGGATATTGGCGCAGGGCACGGTCGAGGGCGGCCAGCTGGTGATCGCCAATCATGCCGTGAGGTTTGCCGCGCACCTGGGTGTCGAGCAGGATCACCTGCCAGTGGTCACCCACCAGCTGCTTGGATTCGCTGATCCCGGCGGCATGGAGATATTCGGTCATCAGCGGGCTGTCATCGTGATTGCCGGGCAGCCAGTAGATGGGGCGGCCCAGGGGCGCCATCATGGAGGCGAAACGCTGATAGGATTCCGGGCTGTGATCCTGCGACAGATCGCCGGTCGCCAGAATCACCTCGTAGGGGTGTTCATTGGCCTGCACCTGTTCCAGCACGGCGGCCAGACTCTCTGCGGTACGCACAGCCAACAGCCGCCCTTCGGCACTCGCGAAGAGGTGGGTGTCGGTAATTTGCAACAGGCGCACACTGCCGTCCTGCGCCTGGGGGAGCTCTGTTTCCAAAATCACGCTTCTTTTTATTTGTTCAACTGGAGATATTGATCGGGCTGGTACCATGTCTGAGACAAAATTTTAGCCATTCGGCCAGAAACAGATTTACCTGCTCCTTTTCGTCCCGCTGGTGCATCTTTTTATTGGGATAATCATAACGTGGTTGCAAACGGGAAATCTGTTGCGCTGCACACACTTCCGCCATCCGCACATCATGATACAAACGAATCTCTATCTGAGCTTGTAAATATTCGGGCAATTCGGGGTTGTGCTGGCTCAGGATCACCTGATTGGTGAAGCGACTCTCGCCAATGATGGTGAGCTGGAACTGCAGATCGTTGCCGACCCGATAGCGGCGCTCGGCTCCCACCTCCCCATCTGGCGGCAGCAGTTTCATCAATGCCATGTAGTTGACCTCGCAAGTTCTCTGCAAAGACATCAAATCCGGCACATAACGTTTGGTCCGGGATTGAACTAACGGCATCGCAAAGCTCCATCAATCAACACCCGTGAGTAGTTGACCTCGCAGGTACGCTGCAAGGACATCAGATCAGGCACATAGCGCCTGCTCTGTTGCAGGGTCAGCGCCACCTCAGCGATCCGCCAGCCAGCGGGCGCGCAGCTCGCCATGGTTGAGGGCCAACCACTGCAGGGCAATGACCGAGGCCGCATTGTCGATGCGTCCCTCTTTGAGCCAGGCGTAGGCCTGTTCGCGGCTCACCACATGCACCCGGATATCCTCGCCCTCATCCGCCAGACCGTGCAGACCACTCGCCTTGCTGGCATCTACCTCGCCCACAAAGACCTCGATCCGCTCGGTGCTGCCGCCCGGGCTCACCAGATAGCTGATGGCATGCTCGCAGCGGGCCACCTCGATCCCGGCCTCTTCCACCGCTTCGCGGCGCACCACCGCCTCGGCGGTCTCACCTTCGTCGATGATGCCGGCCACCAGCTCCAGCAGCCAGGGGGTCGGACTGGTCTCCATGGCGCCGATGCGGAACTGCTCCACCAGCACGATCTGGTCGCGTACCGGATCATAGGGCAGCAGCGCGGCAGCATGGCCCCGCTCGAACAGCTCGCGCACGATGGGTTGGTTCCAGCCGCCCGCAAATAACCGATGCTGCAGACGATAGACATTCACCTTGAAGAAGCCGTTATATCCAGCTGATTTTTCAATGATTTTTACATCATCGGCGGCGTAATGCCGATCTTGCGGCAAGGGTTGCTGCGACATCCGGGGCTCCCGTCAGCTTGACTTGTATCAGTTTGACCATAAAATCCGAGGAACATGAATGAACGTTCATTCACTCGGCGTACCATGGTAATGAGGGGTGGATTTTAGCAGCCACAGACCATTTGGCTAGGCGCGCGGGGAGAAAACTGCGTCCGGTTCTTGACGTTCCCGTCACCGGACCTGAGACTCTTAGCATTAAATTTTGCTTATAGTAGAGTGATTAAGCTGCAATCAAGCTTGGTCGGTGACAATATTTGCCTCTCCAGCAACCAGTTTGGGTTACTACATAAGGTTAAAACGATCTATGAAAAGAACACTTTTGTCAGTCATGGTGTTGCTGGGCGTCAGTGCCGGTGCCCATGCCGAAAACCTGCTCGACATCTACCAGCAAGCCCAGATCAAAGACCCGCAGTTGCTGCAGTCCAAAGCCGTTCGCGACCAGGCCTTCGAGAAGATCAACGAATCCCGTGCTCCTCTGCTGCCCCAGATCGATCTGGGTGCCGGGCTCAATTATCTGCAAAACAAGAACGATACCCAGAGCAATACCAACGCCAAGGGTGAGGTGACGCTGTCGCAATCCCTCTATCGTCGCAGTAACTGGGTCAATCTGGATATCAGCGAGAAGCAGGCCACTCAGTCAGATGTCGCCTACAACCTCGAGATCCAGAACCTGATGGTGCGCACCGCCAAAGCCTACTTTGATGTGCTCAAGGCGATGGATACCCTGGAGTTCGTCCGTGCCAACAAGGTTGCGGTAGAGCGTCAGCTGGAGCAAACCCAGCAGCGTTTCGAAGTGGGCCTGACCGCCATCACCGACGTCCATGAAGCAGAAGCCTCCCGTGACCAGGCGCTGGCTGACGAGATCAATGCCGAAAACTCTCTGGACAACAGCTACGAGACCCTGCGCGAGCTGACCGGTATCGATCACCGCAATCTGGACGTGCTGAACACAGCTCGTTTCAGCCCGCAGAAGACCGCCTTCGGCTCCGACAAGTGGCTGGAGCTGGCGCTGGACAAGAACCTGCAACTGCACAGTGCCCGCATCAGCAAGGACATTGCCAAGGAGCAGATCGATCTGGCCAAGACCGGCCATGAGCCGACTCTGGATCTGGGTGCCGGACTGCAAACCAGCAATACCGATTACAAGCTGGATAGCATTCCAGGCGGCAATGACAATCAGGCCAATATCGGTCTGACCTTCAAGCTGCCCATCTACAGCGGTGGCGCCACCAGCTCCAAGGTGAAGCAGGCTCAATACAACTACGTAGCGGCCAGCGAACTGCTGGAGAAGAACTTCCGCTCGGTGCAGAGCACAGTACGCTCCTCCTACAACAACGTGAACGCCAGCATCGGCTCGGTACGTGCCTACAGCCAGTCTGTGGTCTCCGCCGACAGCGCCCTGAAGGCGACCGAAGCCGGTTACGAAGTGGGTACCCGTACCATCGTCGACGTGCTGGACTCCACTCGCAAGCTGTACGAGGCCAAGCAGAAGCTCTCCGAAGCCCGTTACAACTACATCCTCAATATCCTGAGCCTGAAACAGGCTGCCGGTATTCTGGAAGCGCAGGACCTGGTGGAAGTGAACCAGGGTCTGATGCCAGCCACGGCAAAAGCCAAGGGCTGATAGCCGCTATCGGACATGAAAAAGGCGACCGCAAGGTCGCCTTTTTGTTATCCGTATTTCGGTCGGATTGCAGCCGCCGATAGTGAGCCCCGCCAGATTGCGGGGCCAGCAGCGCGTTAGCCGCGCTCGCGGATCGTCTTGATGATGTCGGTGGTGGAGCAGCCATCCTCGAAGTTGAGAACTCGCACCTCGCCACCATTGGCGGTCACCTCGGCGTAACCGGCGATATCTTCCGGCTTGTAGTCACCGCCCTTGACCAGCAGATCCGGCAGGATCTCGGCGATCAGGCGCTGCGGGGTATCTTCACCAAATGGCACAACCCAATCCACCGCGCCCAGCGCAGCCAGCACCGCCATGCGGCGCTCGGTCGGGTTGACCGGACGACCCGGCCCTTTCAGACGGCGAACCGACTCGTCGGTGTTAACCGCCACGATCAGGCGATCCCCCAGCTTGCCGGCGTTGGCCAGATAGGAGACATGGCCAGCGTGCAGGATGTCGAAGCAACCGTTGGTCATCACTACCTTCTCGCCGCGCAGACGGGCGGCACGAACCGCCACTTTCAGCTGGGCTTCGGACATGACGCCGAAGCCAGTCTCCTGCTCGGTATAGAGGGCGTTGGCCAGCTCGACCGGGCTAACGGTAGAGGTACCCAGCTTGCCGACCACGATACCGGCTGCGGTATTGGCCAGCGCACAGGCTTCGTCCAGGCTCTTGCCTGCCGCCAGCGAGGTGGCGAGGGTCGAGATGACGGTATCACCGGCACCGGTCACATCGTAAACCTCGTGGGCCTGAGCCGGCAGATGCAGCTCCGGCTGACCTTCGCGGATCAGGGTCATGCCGTTCTCGGAACGGGTGACCAGCAGGGCATCCAGCCCGAAACGCTTGACCAGACCCAGCCCCTTGGCGACCAGCTCCTCTTCGCTCTTCACCTTGCCCACCACGGCCTCGAATTCGGACATGTTGGGGGTCAGCAGGGTGGCACCGCGATACTTCTCGAAGTCGGTCCCCTTGGGGTCGACCAGCACCGGAATACCGGCGGCACGGGCGCGCTGGATCATACCGGGCACGTCGTTGAGAGCACCCTTGCCGTAGTCGGAGAGGATCATCACGTCGCTATTCGGCAGCGCCTGCTCGACCTTGCTCATCAGCAGGGTGGCATCGACGGAGTGGAAGGGCTCTTCAAAGTCCAAACGCAGCAGTTGCTGGTTGCGGGACAGCACCCGCAGCTTGGTGATGGTCGGGAAGTCGGCCAGACGAACGAAATCACAGGCCACCTTGACGCCAGCCATCTGACCCGCCAGGGCATCGGCCGCTTCATCCTGACCGGTCAGGCCAAGCAGCACGGCATGAGCGCCAAGGGCGGCGGAGTTGAGGGCCACGTTGGCTGCGCCACCGGGACGCTCCTCAATGTGTTCAACCTTGACCACGGGCACCGGCGCCTCGGGGGAGATCCGACCGGTAGGGCCATGCCAGTAACGGTCCAACATGACATCGCCAACGACCAGAACGCGGGCTTTTTCAAAATCGGGCAGGGTGATCTTCATCTGTATCGACTCTCAAAACCTGAAAAATCAGCGGGCGATTTTATCACACTCTTTTATCCGGTGTAGAAAAAGCCGACCACAGTTGCCGCCGCTGTCACGCGAACCGGACGCAGACCACCCCTCTGACCAGCACACAGCCATTCGCCCCCGCCCCCCCTTTTCGGCTAGAATCCCCCGATTGTATTTGCGAACAAGAGATTAGCCATGGCCCATGACAACGCTCCCCGCCTGGAGCCCCGCCTGTTTCATCCCCGTTACTGGGCCAGCTGGTTCGGCCTTGCCCTGCTCTGGCTGCTGACCCTGCTGCCGTGGCGCAGTCAGATGTGGCTGGGCCGTCAGCTCGGTCGTCTCGCCGCCAGGATATTGAAGTCCCGGGTCAAGATTGCCCGTCGCAATCTGGAGCTGGCGATGCCGGAGCTGACCCGGGATGAGCGGGAGAAACTGCTTAAGGCAAACTTCGAGAGCGTGGGCTGCGCCGTGTTCGAGGTGGGGATCGCCTGGTTCTGGCCAGACTGGCGGATGCGCAACCTGATGAAGGTGGAAGGGGAAGAGCACGTCATCGCCGCCATGGAAAAAGGTCAGGGCATGCTGCTGCTCTCCTGCCACTTCCTGACGCTGGAACTCAACGCCCGCTGTTTCGGGCTGGTGCGCCCCGGGGTCGGGGTCTATCGACCCAACACCAACCCGGTGCTGGAGTATGCCCAGTACCACGGTCGCTGCGCCTCCAACAAATATCTGGTGGACCGGATGGATGTGAAGGGGATGATCAAGGCGCTGCGCAACGGCGACGCCCTCTGGTACGCGCCGGATCACGACTACGGCTCCCACGCCAGCGTGTTCGTGCCCTACTTCGCGGTGGAGCAGGCCGCCACAATCACCGGCACAGCCACCCTGGCGCGGGTGAAGAACACCGTCACTCTGCCCTGCTACAACATCCGCACCAGCGAGGGTTACACCCTGCATATCAGCGCGCCCCTTGCCGACTACCCTAGCGGGGATGACATGGTCGATGCCGCCCGCGCCAACCGCGAGATTGAAGCCGCCGTGCGCAAGGCGCCGGAGCAGTACATGTGGCTCCATCGCCGCTTCAAGACCCGCCCCTCTCCCGAGGATGCCGGCTTCTACTGAGCCGCAGCCCCGACAGGGGCCAGATCGCAAAAACTGACAAACCGCCTGCTGGCGGTTTGTTTTTATCTGCAATCTGACCTGCGCGGCAAACAAGCGCCCCGAACATCTGCCGCTCGATAACATCCTGCATGTTGGCGCCCATTCCCACCAGCCAGCAGCAAAAGAGCCCTCATCACCGACCGTAAAAACTGAAAGCGGGTTACAAATTTATTGATTCATTGATAAACAATGGAGTGTTTCGATAGATCCATCGTCACCACCCGCTGATGAGTAATTGAGTGATTTGTCCCATTCGAATACAAAAACTGAATTTGTGATGCAAATCACCTTTGCGCGAAGGAGCGGCAAAGCTGAATTGGTGATCTAAACCACAAAAAATGGTCATTCAAAACAGAAAAGATCGAAATGTAGCCGAATTACAGCATGGGTATGTGATGTGGATCACTGATTATGGAGGGGGTATGGCTGGGTATCTGAGAGCTGGATCACAAGACACCCCGTTTTCAGCCTAATTTGATATCAAGCTGGTAGATTGAAGTTGCTTAGACGACCGGGATGGAGGTTCGGCAAAACCGGCCATCCCGACTACCACTTTTAATCAAACAGGCTTAAAACGGGGTCCCGACATGTTATCACCGGATACCAAAGTCAAGATACAGAATTTTGGACGCTTCCTGTCCAATATGGTCATGCCCAACATAGGCGCCTTTATCGCCTGGGGCTTTATCACCGCCCTCTTCATCCCCACCGGCTGGCTGCCCAATGAAACCTTGGCCAAGCTGGTCGGCCCCATGATCACCTACCTGCTGCCGCTGCTGATTGGCTACACCGGCGGCAAACTGATGGGCGGTGAGCGCGGCGGCGTGGTCGGTGCCATCACCACCATGGGTGTCATCGTGGGAACCGATATCCCCATGTTTATGGGCGCCATGATGGTCGGCCCGCTCGGTGGCTGGGCCATCAAGCGCTTCGACAAGGCGATGGACGGTCGCGTCAAGAGCGGCTTCGAGATGCTGGTCAACAACTTCTCCGCCGGCCTTATCGGCATGCTGCTGGCCATCCTCGCCTTCTTCGTGATTGGCCCCTTCGTCAAGGTGCTCTCCGGCCTGCTGGCCGGTGGCGTCGGCTTCCTGGTGGAAAACCACATGCTGCCGCTCACCTCCATCTTCGTCGAACCGGCCAAGATCCTGTTCCTCAACAACGCCATCAACCACGGCATCTTCTCGCCGCTGGGGATCCAGCAGGCGACCGAGCACGGCAGCTCCATCTTCTTCCTGATTGAAGCGAACCCGGGCCCGGGCATGGGTGTGCTGCTGGCCTACATGGTGTTCGGTCGTGGTGCGGCCAAGCAGTCCGCGGCTGGCGCCTCAATCATTCACTTCTTCGGCGGCATCCACGAGATCTACTTCCCGTATGTGCTGATGAACCCGCGCCTCATTCTGGCGGTGATCGCCGGTGGCATGACCGGGGTCTTTACCCTGACCCTGTTCAACGCCGGTCTGGTCTCCCCTGCCTCACCGGGTTCCATCTTCGCCGTGTTGTTGATGACGCCGAAAGCCTCCCTGATCGGGGTCGCCCTCTCCATCATCAGCGCCACTCTGGTCTCCTTCCTGGTCGCCGCCGTATTCGTTCGCGCCCAGCAGCCGGAAGCTGACGAGGCCGATGCCCTCGGTGAAGCCACTCGCAAGATGAAAGCCATGAAGGGCGGCAAGCCAGAAACTGCAGCGGCCAAGAAGCCGGGCGGCGAACTGATGGCGGTACGCAATATCGTGGTCGCCTGCGATGCGGGCATGGGTTCCAGCGCCATGGGCGCCGGCATGCTGCGCAAGCGGGTGCAAGCCGCCGGGCTCGATATCAGCGTCACCAACCGCGCCATCGATCAGCTCGATGATCAGGTGGACTGGGTCATCACTCACAAGGATCTGACCGAGCGGGCCCGTCGCCATGCGCCGAACGCTCACCATATCTCGCTCACCAACTTCCTCGACAACGGCCTCTATCAGGAGCTGGTACAGAGCCTGAGCCGCGCCGCCAACGATGACGTTGCCAACCCGCAGCTGCTGGTGGCCGCCAACGACGACAGCTACGAGCCGCAGGCAGCCGAAGTCTTTACCCTGAGCCGTCATGACGTGCATCTAGGACTGAAAGCGGACAACAAGGAGGCCGCCATCCTGACCGCTGGCCGACTGCTGGCCGAGCGCGGCTACGTGGCGCCCGACTACGTCAACGCCATGCTGGAGCGGGAACAGCTGGTCTCCACCTACCTCGGCGAGTCCATCGCCGTGCCCCATGGCACCATCGCCGCCAAGGAGTTTGTGAAGCGTACCGGCATCGTCATTTGCCAGTACCCGGCCGGGGTCGCCTTTGGCGAGGCTGCCGATGAGGTAGCGCGGCTGGTGATCGGCATCGCCGCCCGCAACGACGAACACATGCAGGTGATAACCCGCCTGACCAATGCACTGGATGAACCCGGTCTCATCGACCGGCTGGCCAGCACCACGGATCCCCAGGCCTTCCTGGATCTTCTGGGTGCCGAACAGGCTGCGTAATCATCTTTCATCGTCTTTGGTTTAAGAGGTTAATATCATGAAAACATTGCATTTTGGTGCTGGTAACATCGGTCGCGGCTTTATCGGCAAAGTGCTGGCGGATGCCAGCCATCAGGTCACCTTCGCCGACGTCAACGACACCCTGATCGACCAGCTCAACCACCGTCAGGAGTACAAGGTCCATGTAGTAGGGGCGGATCAGAAGCTGGACGTGGTGCGCAACGTGGCGGCGGTGAGTTCCGCCGGTCACGAGGTGATCGCACGTATCATCACCGCCGATCTGGTCACCACGGCAGTAGGCCCCAACATTCTGGACAAGATTGCCAGCACCCTGGCCAAGGGGCTGCAAGCTCGCTTCGATGCCGGCAACCTGACACCACTCAACGTCATCGCCTGCGAAAACATGGTGCGCGGCACCAGCCACCTCAAGCGGGAGGTACTCAAGTGCCTGCCGGTCGCGTATCATGCCACGCTCGAATCCTGTATCGGCTTCGTCGACTCGGCGGTGGATCGCATCGTGCCGCCCGCCGCGGCTGCCAACGATGATCCGCTGGAAGTGACGGTCGAAAGCTTCAGCGAGTGGATCGTCGATCAGACCCAGTTCAAGGGGGAGCTGCCACAGGTGGCGGGCATGGAGCCCACCGACAACCTGATGGCCTTCGTCGAGCGCAAGCTGTTCACCCTCAACACCGGCCACATCGTCACCGCCTACCTCGGCAAACTGCGGGGCTACCGCACAGTGCGCGAGGCGATCGAAGATCCGGTGATCCGCAGCAAGGTGCGCCGCGCCATGGAGGAGAGCGGTGCCGTACTGGTGAAACGCTACGGCTTCGACCCGCGTCTGCACGCCGCCTACATCGAGAAGATCCTGGCCCGCTTCGCCAACCCCTATCTGGTGGACGAGATTGACCGGGTCGGTCGTCAGCCGCTGCGCAAGCTGGCGGCGGGAGATCGACTGGTGAAGCCGCTGCTGGGCACCCTGGAGTACGGCCTGCCTAACGAGCAGTTGCAGGAAGGGATCGCCGCGGCGCTCCACTATCGCAATGCCGATGACCCGCAGGCGGTCGAGCTGCAACAGCTGCTGGCGGAGCTTGGCCCGGCCAAAGCGCTGGCCCGCGTCACCGGACTGGATGAAGAGAGCGAGGTGGTTCGCACCATCGTCGCCCGTTACGAAACCCTGTAATGACCCTGCTTGCGGCGCATTCAGCCACCACTGATAGCGCGCCAAGCGCTTGAATGGCAAGGGAATGTGCCCCATATGATAGAAACCGGGAGAGAGGCCCACTCTCTCCCTGTCAGCTGGACCCAATGCACCTATGACCACACACCAGGAAGATGAAGTACTGGAACGACTGAACGAGCAGGATGGCCCCCGCGGCTTCTTTCTCGAAGCCGTGACCATCCTGGAAGAGGCGGTCGACTCCCTGATGCGACGCGCGTTCCGTCAGGAGGAGTATGCCGTCAAATACGCCATCGAACCCCTGCTCAACCAGAGCGGCCCCCTCGGCCAGCTGGAGGTGCGCCTCAAGCTCATCTTCGCCCTCGGCCTCATCTCACTCGAGCGCTATCAGGATATCGAAGCCTATATCAAGATCCGCGACTTTCTGGTGCGCGACCCCAAGGATTACCGCTTCAGCGACAAGCCGATCCGCGATCTGCTCGACCGCCTGCACGGGGTCAATCAGGGCGGCATGATGAAGCTGGAGCCTCCCGCCAGCGAAGAGGATTGGGCCTTCTACCAGATGCAGCTCAACCGGCTCGATCAGATGGTGCGCTCCGCACTGGTACTGGCGCTGGCCGACTGTGTCGGCGAGCTCCACAAGGAGAGCCCCATCTAATCCGGCCCCAAGGCCACCCCATCACCACGGTTGGCGTCTGGCTGGCGCCCTGCACACAACCGCCAGCCACCATGACGCCGACTGTCGCACATCTCCCCATCCCGGCCATGACGCCCGCTCCTTCGGGTGTCAATCTGACCAACTTAGCCACTACACTAGCTCCATACTCACTGCCTGAATCGAGGTCTGCATGATTGCCCTCTCTCTGGCCGGGATCGCCCTGGTCTCCGTGCTGGCCCAATGGCTTGCCTGGTCGCTGCGGGTACCCGCCATCCTGTTTCTGCTGCTCACCGGCCTGACTCTGGGCCCGGTCAGCGGCCTGCTCGACCCCGATGCCCTGCTCGGGGATCTGCTGTTTCCGCTGGTCTCCCTGTCGGTAGCCATCATCCTGTTCGAGGGGGCGCTGACCCTCCATCTGGCCGAGCTCAAGGGGATCGGCAAGGTGGTGCGCAATCTCTGCTCCACCGGCATGCTGGTCAGTTTCGCCGTCATCGGCAGCGCCGGTTACTTCCTGCTGGGGCTGGACTGGCGGGTCGCCACCATGCTCGGCGCGGTACTGGTGGTAACGGGCCCTACCGTGATCGCCCCCATGCTCAACGTGATCCGCCCCACCCGGGAGGTGGACCGTATCCTGCGCTGGGAGGGGATCGTCATCGACCCCATCGGCGCCCTGTTTGCGGTGCTGGTATTCGAAGCGGTACGCCTCGGCAGTCAGGGGGATCTCATCGGCCACACCCTGCTGGCTCTGGCCAAAACGGTGGGGGTCGGCTCTCTGATCGGCGTAGTGGCGGGCTGGCTCACCACCCTGCTCATTCGCAAGGACTGGCTACCGGTCAGCCTGCACAAGTTCGGGGTGCTGGCGCTGGTGCTGGTCACCTTCAGCTTCTCCAACTGGCTCAGCCACGAGTCCGGCCTGCTGGCGGTGACCGTGTTCGGCATCTGGCTCGCCAATCAGGAGGGGCTGGATCTGGAGGAGGTGCTGGCGTTCAAGGAGGATCTCGCGGTCATCCTTATCTCCAGCCTGTTTATCCTGCTGGCGGCGCGCCTCGATCTGGCCCAGCTCTGGCAGCTCGGCCCCATGGTGCTGGCGCTGCTCTGCGTGGTGCAGTTCGTGGCGCGCCCGCTCTGTATTCTGGTCTCAACCTGGGGCTCGGATCTCTCCTGGCGGGCTCGCGCCCTGCTAAGCTGGATCGCCCCGCGCGGCATAGTCGCGGCGGCGGTCAGTGCCTCGTTTGCCATCAGCCTGCATCAGGCCGAGATCCCTGATGCCGACAAGCTGGTGCCGCTGGTATTTGCGGTGATCATCTCCACCGTGGTGTTGCAGAGCCTCACTTCGGCCCCGCTGGCCAGCCTGCTCAAGATGCGCCAGAGCGCCCCCAACACCTGGCTCATCATAGGGGCCAACTCGGTGGCGCGGGCCATCGGCCGGGCGCTGGCGGATCAGGGGGTGCCAGTGCAGCTCTGCGATCCTGCCTGGGAGTTCTGCAAACAGGCGCGGATGAGCAACCTGCCCTGCTACTTCGGCAACCCCCAGTCGGAACATGCCGAGCTGCACCTGCCGCTTACCAGCATCAGTACCGTGCTGGCACTCTCCCCCAACCGCCACAACAACGCCCTCGGGGTGCTGCACTTTGCCCACCTCTACGGCGAGGAGCAGGTCTACTCCCTGCGCTCCAGCGAGCAGCACGGCAAGGCCAACCGGGAGAGCGCCACCTTTCGCGCTCGCCAGAACCTGTTCGGCCCCGACATCAACTATGCCAGGCTGAGCAGCCTGCTGAGCCGGGGCGGCCAGATCAAGGCGACCCGCCTGAGCGAGGCGTTCGACTGGGCCCAGTATCAGACCGCCAATCCCGGCGCCATCCCGCTCTTCATCATGGATGGCAAGGGCAAGCCCCAGATCGTTACCGGCCCCGTCACCCCGCAGGCGGGTGAGCTGCTGATCGCCCTGCAGCCGCCCAAAGAACAGAGCGCCGAATGAGCGAAGCCAACCACAATCCGCTGATCGCCCCGCTGCTGGTGCTATTGCAACAGGCGGCGGGAAGCTACAAGGTGCATGAACTGATGGCCGCTCTGCGCCAGCAGGGGGAGATCCCTCGGCTGGCCGACGACGAGCAGCTACAGCTGTTTCGGGTCAACTTCCTGATCATGAACGCCCTCTACCAGCTGCAGGCCGAGCTCTGGCAAGAGGGATGGTGGCTGGTGATCAGCACCCTGGATATCCGGCTCGAACCGCTGGCCGGGAATCAGGAGGCCAACCACGGCTTTACTGTTGGCGAAAATCTGCGTAGCTACTATCTCGACTGGCAGGTGTTCTGGCAGACCGACCGTGCTGAAGTTGAGGCCCTGCTCAACCGCTTCTGGCGCGCTTATGACGGGGAGGGGCACAAAGCCGAGGCGCTGGCCCTGTTCGAGTTGAATGAAGGAACGAGTCAGGAGGCGATCCGCCGCCGCTGGCGGGAGCTGGCATTGCAGCACCATCCGGATCGGGGCGGCAATGCAGAGACCTTTATCCGCATCCGCTGGGCATGGGAGGTCCTGCGGGGATGATCCCGTTGCCGCATATAAAGGGCAGGCATAGACTGGAGCTGGATATTCCCCACAGGAGAGCATCATGACAGTCAGTGAACTTCGTAAGCTCTATCAGCAACAGATCCTGCAAGAGGCTGAAATACTCCACGATGTGGCCATTCCCGGCTGGCTCATCGAATTCAGAGGCAAGGATGGCGCCCTCTACGAGCTGACCGACACCCTCGGCTGCCCGGTCAGTTTCGGCACCGTCGAGCAGGCCCGCGAACATCTGCATCAGGTGGCCGACTGCCCGGTTCAGGTGGAGCACCTCTACCGCTTCTTCGAGCGCTAGCGCCACCCACCGCACAGTAAAAAGGCTCCCGAGGGAGCCTTTTTGTTATTCCGGTTGCTTTCTATTCCGGTTGCAGTGGTTCCACCACCTTGCCCTCCAGCTTTCTGACCGGCTTTTGCAGGATCAGGTTGGCCGGATAGGTGACCAGATCGCCGTTGTCATCACGCACCCGCACATAGAAGAGGCCGATCTCGGTGATGACGCCGGTGACCGAATCATCCTTGTCGAGGATGCGGATCCGGTCGCCAATCTTGTAGGGGAAGGCGAAGAAGATGGTGATGCTGGCGGTGATGTTGGAGAGGATCGACCACTGGGCCACCATGGCGACCCCCAATACTGCAAAGAAGGAGGAGGCGAGCACCACCAGTCGGGAGAAGTCGAGCCCCCACACCCCGGCCAGCACCAGCAGGGTGGCGCAGCCGAGCAGGAAGTGGAACACATGGGCCACGTAGAGCACCCGGTTCTCGCTCACCTGCCTGCTCTGGCCGAGCGCCAGCAGACTCTTGTGAATAAGCCGCCGGATCAGGGTATGCCCCAGCAACAGCAGCAGGGTCAGGCCAATTGATTGCCACATGGGTTATGCCTCCTTACCACCAGCGCCGATGTTTGAGCCAGATAGCCAGCCCGCTTGCCAGCGCCACCAGCGAACCACAGAAGACCCAGAAGGCGGTCGGATTCTCGGCCCCGGGGATACCACCGAGGTTGATGCCAAACAGACCGGTCAGGAAGCTGGCGGGCAAAAAGAGCAGCGCCATCACCGACATCTGGTAGGCGCGGCGGTTGGTCGCCTCCGCCATCAGATTGTTGATCTCGTCTGCCAGCACAGCGGTGCGCGCTACTCCGGCATCGAGGTCGTCGAGCCAGCGCCGCAGCCGATCGGCGATATCGAGCAGACGACGGCGGTCATCCTCATCCAGCCAGCTGATCTTCTCGTTGGCCAGCCGCGCCACCAGATCCCGCTGGGGGGAGAGGTAACGACGGATCATGATGAGCTGCTTACGGATCAGCGCCAAGCGGCCATTGGCGGGCATGTCGCGCATCAGCACCATCTCCTCCAGATCGAGGATCTTGTCGTGCAGCTCCTCGACAAACTCCCCCGCCCGATCGGTCAGGGCATCGCAGATCTCCACCAGCCAGTCGGCCGGGGTATCGGCGCCGCCCCCCAGCTTGAGCTGGTTGAAGACATCCTGCTCGGAGAGCAGCGGACGACGACGGCTGCTGATAATGAGATCCGGGGTGATGAAGATGCGCAGCGCCACCATCTCTTCGGGCCTGTGATCCTTGTTGTGGTTGATGCCGCGCAGGATCAGCAGCACCGTCTCCCCCATCCGCACCAGCTTGGGACGATTGCTCTGGCCGAGCAGCGACTCCCTGGCCGCCTCGCTGAGCAAGGGGGTCTGCAACAGCCAGCGCGCCGAATCGGGATTGCCGTAATCCAGATGCAGCCAGCCGGGATGCGCCGCCGGGACTTCGCTTCCCGCCGTCAGCGGCGCCATGCCACCCTTGCCATCCAGGGTCAGGGCATAAATCACTTCACCGGGCACCCGATCCATCTCGTCTCCTTCTCGTTTCATGTGCTGGCCCCAGCTTACACCAAAGGCGGGGCCGACTCAGCCCCGTGCCTGGAAGGGGAGGCTTGTGTTAACATGGCCGCTCTCGTTTTCTATCCGCTTTCACTACAGGAAACCATGCCATGCCCATCTGGGTTGATGCCGATGCCTGTCCCATTCCGGTCAAGGAGATCCTCTACCGCGCCGCCCACCGCGCCCAGGTCGTCACCACCCTGGTGGCCAATCAGGGATTGCGGGTGCCTCCCTCGCCTTTCATCAAAACCCAGCAGGTGGAGAAGGGATTCGATGTGGCAGATCATGTCATCGCTCAGCAGGTTCAGCCCGGCGATCTGGTGATCACCGGTGACATCCCCCTCGCCTCCTGGGTGATCGATGCCGGCGGCGAGGCGCTCAATCCTCGCGGCGAGATCTACACCCGCGAGACCATCAAGGCGCGGCTCGGCATGCGCAACTTTATGGAAGAGCTGCGCTCGGCCGGCGTGCAGACCGGCGGCCCGGCCCCCTTCAATGCCGCCGACAAACAGCGCTTCGCCAACGCCCTCGACAAGTGGCTGGTCAAAGGCAAGCTATAAAGAGACCCTAAAGGCGCCCAACATGGGCGCTTTTTCGCCGTAACATCCTGATTTTTAAAATAAGAGCTGACCACAACCGTCAGGCTGGTAAGATGCGCCGCCATCTTGTCCACGCCGTAATCATCATGACCGCCCAAGGGCACCTGCTCTTTTCCGTTACTTGCACCCTGATCGCCCACAAACTGCAGCTCACTCCGGCACTGGCCGATGCCAGCCTGTGGCAGACCATCCCTGCCGCGCTGGCCAGCGCCCTGTTGCCCGACCTCGACCACCCCAAATCGGTGCTGGGGCAGCGCCTGCCGTGGATCTCGAAACCTCTGTCGCGACTGTTCGGCCATCGCGGCTTCACCCACAGTCTGCTGGCGGTCGCCGCCGCTGTCTGGGGGCTAAACCAGAGCCTGCCGCCGGGCACCCTGCCCATGGGGGTCAAGGATGCGCTGATCGTCGGCTACCTCAGCCATCTGCTGGGGGACTGGCTCACCCCGGCGGGCATTCCGCTCTTCTGGCCCATCAAACGCCGTTACCGCCTGCCGGGCTGGCCGCTGCGCAGTGGCGGCGCCATCGAAACCGGCTTTTGCACCCTCACCCTGCTGGTTGCCGGCTGGTGGTGCGGCTGGCAGCTGTAAGCCAGAAACAAAAAAGCCCCTGACAAAGTCAGGGGCTCAAACCGTGGCGGGAGCCGCCAGAGGATCAGATCATAATGCCTGCGATAACAGCAGAGAGCAGGCTGACCAGGGTAGAACCGTAGACCAGCTTCAGACCGAAGCGGGAAACCATGTTGCCCTTCTCTTCGTTCAGCGCTTTTACCGCACCGGCGATGATGCCGATGGAGCTGAAGTTGGCGAAAGAGACCATGAAGATGGAGAGGATGCCGACGGTACGCGGAGAGAGCTCGGCAGCCACCTTGCCCAGATCCATCATCGCCACGAACTCGTTGGTCACCAGCTTGGTCGCCATAATGGAGCCCGCTTGCAGCGCTTCACCACTCGGGATACCCAGGATCCAGGCGATCGGGTAGAAGAGGTAACCCATGACGAACTGGAAGTTCACGCCAAATGCCATCTCGAACAGGTAGTTGATCAGGGCAATCAGCGCGATGAAGCCCACCAGCATGGCACCCACGATAACGGCAACGGTGAAACCGGCCATGATGTACTCACCCAGCATCTCGAAGAAGTTCTCTTTCTTCGGCGTGTGGTGCTCGTCACCTTCGGCAATGGCCTTGATGTCGGTCACGGAGTTATCCGGCTCGTAGGGGTTAATCAGCGACAGCACCACGAAGGTACTGAACATGTTGAGCACCAGCGCGGCAACCACGTAGCGCGGCTCGATCAGCTGCATGTAGGCACCGACGATGGACATGGATACAGTGGACATGGCAGTCGCAGCCAGGGTGTACATCTGCTTCTCGTTCAGGTGCGGCAGGATGTTCTTGAGGGCGATGAAGTTCTCGGACTGGCCGACGATCATCGAGCTGATGGCGTTGAAAGATTCCAGCTTGCCCATGCCGTTGATCTTGGCCAGCACGGTACCGATACCGCGGATCACCAGCGGCAGCAGACGGATGTACTGCAGAATACCGATCAGCACGGAGATGAAAACGATGGGCATCAGCACCATCAGGAAGAAGGAGAAGGCCCCTTCGTTGACCAAGCCACCGAACACGAAGTCGGTACCCTGTTTGGCAAACTCCATCAACTTGGTGAAGCCGGCCGCGAAACCACCCACCACCGCCAGACCCACTTCCGAGTTCAGCATGAACCAGGCCAGCGCCAGTTCGACCACCAGCAGTTGGCCGATATAACGCAGTTTGATCTGTTTCCAGTTGTGGCGGTTAGCCAGCAGAGAGAGAGCGAGGACCATCACCAGTCCGAGCACAAAGTGAACGTATTCCATACCTGTAGCACCTGAGTAAATTGTAATTTTTGACCGGCGCCATCATAGACATTTGCACATTTAAAAATCAGATAGCCATCACAATCCCGCGCAATATTATGGAGGCAGGATAATACAAACGTTTTTAAATTAATTGTGCAATGAACTGATATTAATCGCGCAACATGGAAATATAAATTCCTTTAAAAACATCGCACTGGGTAAGGTTGGCGCCGTTTTCATGTTCTTTGAAAATATTTCATCAGCATTTTTGCAACATTCCCTATGGCGCAATAACTACTCGTGGAATATTTTCCAGCCATTATATTAAAACACTGAAAATAGAAAACGTTTATCCGCAATAAATAATTAGATGAGTGTTTGAAAAATAGTCCTTATCGCATTGTCGGTGCTCGTCCGCGATCGGTTTGGCAACAAATGAACCTTTCATGGCCCCTCGTGGCCAGCCGTTCAAAAATCCGCCACATCCGGCGCCACATTCTGGTATGATGCGCGGCCTTAGCGCTCGCGCATCCCCGTTTTCTCCGAAATAGAGTCCTTTTGTGAACAACAGCGAATTTAGCAGCCTCAATCTCTCCCCCGCCCTGCAAGAGAACCTCACCAGCCTGGGTTACCTGCAGATGACCCCGATCCAGGCCCAGAGCCTGCCCCTGGTGCTCGATGGCAAAGACCTGATTGCCAAGGCAAAAACCGGCAGCGGCAAGACCGCCGCCTTCGGCCTCGGCCTGCTGGCCAAGCTCAACGTCAACCGCCTCGAAGTGCAGGCGCTGGTACTCTGCCCGACCCGCGAACTGGCGGATCAGGTGGCCACCGAGATCCGCCGTCTGGCGCGCGCCCTGCCCAACGTCAAGCTGGTCACCCTGTGCGGCGGCACCCCGACCGCACCGCAGTCCGCCACCCTGAGCTTTGGTGCCCACATCGCCGTCGGCACCCCGGGTCGTATTCTCAAGCATCTGGAGCAAGGCACGCTGGAGCTCTCCGGCCTCAAGACGCTGGTGCTGGACGAAGCGGATCGCATGCTGGACATGGGCTTTGGCGAAGATATCAACCGGGTCATCAGCTATGCCCCCGAGCGCCGCCAGACCCTGCTCTTCTCCGCGACCTATCCGGAAGGGATCGCCCAGATGAGCCGAGGCGTGCAGCGCAATCCGGTCGAGGTGAGCGTGGAGTCCCTGCACGAGGGGAGCGCCATCGAACAGAAGCTCTACGAAGTGCCTGCCGGTCAGCGCCTCGACGCCCTCACCTGGCTGCTGAGCCACTACCAGCCCAGCTCCTGCGTGGTGTTCTGCAACACCAAGCGCGCCTGTAACGACGTGGCCGACCATCTGGCCGCCAAGGGCTTCTCGGCGCTGGCGCTGAACGGCGATCTGGAACAGCGCGAGCGGGATCAGGTGCTGGTGCGCTTTGCCAACGGCAGCGCCACCATTCTGGTGGCCACCGATGTGGCGGCCCGCGGCCTCGACATCAAGGAACTGGGCGCCGTCATCAACTACGAGCTCACCTATGATCCCGAAGTGCACGTGCACCGCATCGGCCGTACCGGTCGTGCCGGCCAGCAGGGTCTGGCCCTGAGTCTCTATCAGCCGAACGAGGCCCAGCGCGTCAACTTTATCGAAGAGTACCAGCAGGCCCCGATGCCGCTGGGTGATCTCGACAGCATCGGCCGTGACATCAAGCCGATCGCGCCGCAGATGGTGACCCTCTCCATCGATGCAGGCCGCAAGACCAAGGTGCGGGCCGGTGACATTCTGGGTGCCCTGACCGGTGAAGGCGGCATTGCCGGCGCCGACGTCGGCAAGATCCAGATCTCCGAACAGTACTCCTACGTCGCGGTGAAGCGCAGCGTGGCGAGCGCCGCCCTCAAGCGGTTGCAGGAAGGCAAGATCAAGGGTCGCAGCTACCGCGCCCGCAAACTGGGCTAAGGTTTTTTGCAAACCGTTAGCCAGACCACAGGCGCCTGACAGGCGCCTGTTTCATATCTCCGATGCCGCCATGCGGCAAGACAGGCACCATGACCCAAGCAATCCAAACCGATGTGAGCTGCCAGAACTGCGAAGCCTGCTGCTGCCGCCTCGAAGTGATGCTCTTTACCGATACCGGCGTGCCGGACCGTTATGTACTGGAACGGGAAGGCGAGATACCGGTCATGCGCCGGCTGGACGATGGCTGGTGCGCCGCCCTCGACCGCAACACCATGATGTGCCGTATCTACGAGGTGCGGCCGCTGATCTGCCGCGAATTCGAAATGGGTGAACCAGACTGCGTTGACGAGCGGGATAAGTGGTTTATCAAGCTGGAGTGAAGCCCGTCCACGCGGGGAGCGGGGTGGTCAAGCGCTCGCAGGTTCACAGGGAGCTGTGTTGAGCTGCTCCCCCAGCCACTGGATGGCCGCTGCCTCCTGCTCGAAGTAACGTACCGCCCGAAAGGGCAATCCCTTGAAAATGTTATCCGCCAGATAGCGCTTGAAGCCCCCCACGAAGACCACCGCCAGAAACTGACAGCCACTCTCGGCACACCAGCCAAACTGGCGACGAAAACGGGCCAGCACCTCGGGCCCGGCCGCTTCAAACTCGGTCGCGACCTCGACAATCCCCCAGGGGCCATCCATCAATCCGACCAGTTCGTGACGAAAACGCGCCTCATAGGCCATGGCACCTGCCAGATTAAAGGGGCCACTCGGGCGGCAGATCAGCATCTGGCCCCTGCGCTCCATGTCGAATTGCCCATGTGGCTGCATGACTGCTCCCATTCCGTTACCACCACCATCGCCTGCAAATTGTTACCACAAGGTAATAATTTATAAGGAAAAGTCCAGCAGCAAACAGGCTTTCCCCAAAGCGTGGTCATCCTATCCAGCAAACCGTCGGCACCTCATGTTACCGACATCCCGCACCGAACCGATCTCAAGATGTGTGATTGCAGTTAACGAAACGTTACTGCTATTATCCGCGCCGCCACAAACATTCCACCAGCAGAAAGGTTTAGCACCTCAACAAGGATGTGCAATGAAAAACAGGGACTCGAGTCATTACCAACGGATCTGGCGCTGGCACTTCTACGCCGGTCTCTTTGTCGCCCCTTTCCTGATCCTGCTGTCACTGACCGGGATCGTCTATCTGTTCAAACCCCAGCTCGACAACCTGATGTACCCCGAGCTGATAAAGGTCGCCCCCGCCAGCCAGACCCTGAGTGCCGACCAGTTGCTGGCCAAGGCGATGATGACCATGCCCGGTGCCAGCCTGCGTAAGTACCTGCCGCCTGCCGCTCCCGACCTGAGCGCCCAGTTCATCGTCAATCAGGGGGATCGCGAGCTGACTCTGTTTATGGATCCCGCCAGCGGCGCCCTGCTCGGCACCATGGACAACAAGTGGAATTTGCAAGCGGTGGCTCGCTCCCTGCACGCCGACCTGCTGCTCGGCACCACGGGGGACCGGCTGATCGAACTGGCGGCAGGCTGGGGGCTGGTACTGCTCATCAGCGGCCTCTACCTCTGGTGGCCACGCAAGGGGCCCGGGGTGGGCGGCATCCTCTGGCCCAGAGTGAGCCAGCGCGGACGCCTCTGGTGGCGGGATCTGCACGCCGTGGTCGGCTTCTGGGGCGCCGGTTTCCTGCTGCTGTTGCTGTTGAGCGGCATGACCTGGACCGGTTTCTGGGGCGATCAGTTTGCTGCGGTCTGGAACCGCTTCCCCGCCGCCATGTGGAACGAGGTGCCCAAATCGGCACCGCTGGCCCGCACCCTGAATCAGGCTCACGAGCAGACCGTCCCCTGGGCGGTGGAGAATACCCCCATGCCCAGCTCGCAGCCGATCGATGAAGCGCACGATCACGGCGCCATGAACCACGGCGAGCACGAGGGAGTGGTGATGGCCAGCCAGCGGATCCCGCTGCAACAGGTGGTCGAGATCGCCCATGAGCGGGGAGTCCAACCGGGTTACAGCATCACCCCGCCGGTCGGCGCCACCGGCGTCTACACCATCGCCCTGTTTGCCGACGATCCACGCAACGATGCCACCCTGCATATCGATCAATACAGCGGCAAGGTGCTGGCCGATGTGCGCTGGCAGGATTACGGCCTGGTCGCCAAGACGGTGGAGAGCGGCGTCATGCTGCACATGGGCAAGCTCTACGGCTGGCCCCATCAGCTGGCCATGCTGCTTATCTGCCTGATGGTGCTGGCCAGCGCCGTGAGTGGTCTGTGGATCTGGTGGTGCCGTCGTCCGCAGGGCCGTCTCGCCGCGCCGCCGCTGCCTGCAAAACTCCCGCCGATGCGCGGTGCCATCGCCCTGCTCATTTTGCTGGGGATCGCCTTCCCGCTGGTCGGCGCCTCCATGGTCGCCATCTGGCTGCTGGATACCCTGCTCTTCTCCCGCCGCACGCTCAAGGTGGCGCGCGCCAGCTAAACCGGCCAAAACCAAAAAGGGCTCCCATCTCGGGAGCCCTTTTCATTGTTCGCCTTGGCGTTTGCGCCCCCCGTCAGGATAGCGCCAACCCGATGGAGAGCAGCAGGCTGAACAGAAAGGCGCTGATGGCGGTCTTCTTGAGGGAACCGGTCAGCACCTCGCCATCGTAGCTTTCGCGAAGAGTCTTGGCCGCATCGCTGAGAGGCTTCATGGCGGGCAGGAAGATCCACGGCCAGAAACTGGCGGGCTGGATCAGGATAAAGGCGATGGTGGCCAGCAGCGCCGCCCCCAGCAACACCCAGTGATAGGCGATGGCGCGGTTGCGGCCAAGGCGCACCGCCAGGGTGATCTTGCCGCTGGCGGCGTCGGTCTCGATATCGCGCACATTGTTGATATTGAGCACGGCTGTGGCCAGCAGGCCACAAGCGGTGGCGGGCAGCAGCAGATCCCACTCCAGCGTCTTGGTGAAGAGGTAGTAGGAGCCGAGCACCCCGAGCAGGCCGAAGAATAAGAACACCGAGATATCGCCAAACCCGCGATAGCCGTAGGGAGTCTTGCCGACCGTGTAGGTCACCGCCGCAACAATGGCCGCACCACCCAGCACTACAAATGCCAAAATCTGCAGCCACTGGCCGCCGAAGGCGCAGCCGAGCAGCAGCAGGCCACTGGCCACCGCCGCCAGCGCGGTCAGCCCCATCGCCACACACATCTGCTTTTTGGTGATAAGACCGGAGACCACCGCCCGCTGCGGGCCGATCCGCTCGCCGTTGTCGGCGCCGGAGACCGCATCGCCGTAGTCGTTGGCCAGATTGGAGAGGATCTGCAGCAAGATGGCGGTCAGCAGGGAGAGCGCCATGATGGTGCCATCGAAGGCACCACGACTGGCAGCCAGCCCCGAGCCCAGCAGGATGGAAGAGCAGGCGAGCGGCAATGTTCGCAAACGCGCCGCCAGCAACCAAACAGAGAAGGTATTTGTCATTTTGTGATGGCCAAACAATCGGATATTGATCGTGTTAAGGGTTATCGAACCGGATTTGGGTATACTTGGCCCCGGAGAGTGAAGCTCCCGCGGGCGATTTACATGGACGAATGGGCAGATAATATATAGGAAATCATCGCCCTTTGGCATAAACCTACGGCATCCAGCTACCGGATCGCTCGTTATTACCCGGCTCAGAAAAGAATCCATGTTGGCTCAGACCCATATCAAGCAACAACTGGACGCCCTGCGTCACAGCAACGTCAGCGGCTTCGTACGGTTGCGAGTGGCGATCGAAATCCGCTCCTTTCTGGGCTGGCTCTCGGCGCAAACCCTCTATCCCCGCATCTACTGGCAGGCCCGTGGAGAAGCTCGTCCCGAGTATGTCGCGCTGGGCGCCATCCATGAACTGACCGAACCGCACGCCATCAAGCAGGTGTGCACTAACACAGCCAACCAGCATCATGACGACAGCCCTCGCTACTATGGCGGACTGGCGTTCGATCCTGCCCAGTCCGGCTGGCAAGGGTTTGGCCCCTGCCGTTTCGTGCTGCCCCGCATCGAGCTGGTGCGCCGTGGCGAGTGCGTCAGTCTCTGCCTCAACCTCTGGCTGGATGAAAACAATCTCGAGGCCGAACTGCAGGCAGCCGAAGCCGCCCTCGATGCCCTGCACCCGGAAGCCCCGCTGCCCGCCCTGCAAAAGCAGCCCTGGCAGCGACAGGATTGCCCCGGCCACGCCCAGTGGCAGACACTGGTGGAGCGCGTCACCGCCCCCGATTTTCAGGCGCACACTCCCAAGGTGGTGCTATCGCGGGAGAGCGTGCTGACCAGTCCGAACCATGACGCGGATATCAATCCCTGGGCCATGCTCGACCAGTGGGCCCGCCATGCCCAGGACTGCTTCCACTTCGGTTTTCAATTCTCCCCCGAGCAGGCCTTTATCGCCTGCTCTCCCGAGCGGCTCTACCGCCGGGAAGATCGCCACCTCTTTACCGAGGCGCTGGCGGGCACCATTCGCCGCTCCGGCGATGAAGAGGTGGATGCCCAACTGGCCGCCGAACTGCTGGCCGACAGCAAGAACCGGCTGGAGAACCGGCTGGTACATGCCGACATCCTCAGCCGTCTGGCGCCACTGACCCACGATGCCACCCTGACCGAGCCGCGCATTCTCAAACTGCGGCTGCTGCAGCATCTCAAGTGCGATATCGAAGCCAAGCTCAAGCCCGGCGTCTGCGACTGGCAGCTGCTCGACGCCCTCCACCCGACGCCGGCAGTGGGCGGCGCTCCGCGCGAGGCAGCGCTCGCCTTTATCCGCGAGTTCGAGCCCTACGATCGGGGCTGGTACGCCGGTGCCTGCGGCATGCTGAGCCGAGAGACGTCCGAGTTCTCGGTCGCCATTCGCAGCGCCCGCATTCAGCCGGGCAGCGTCACCCTGTTTGCCGGTGCCGGCATTGTCGCCGGTTCCGAGCCTGTCGCCGAGTGGGCCGAACTCGACAACAAGATCGCCAATGTGCTCTCCCTGCTGGGATAGTCACTCACCCTTTTCACGCTACGAGAGCCCCTATGCCCACCCGTAAAGAGCCTGCCAGCGAAGAGTTTGCCTGCCCCCCGTTTTCGAGCCAGCACGCCACCTTCAACCACGTCTGGTCCTCCCTCTTGCTGGAGGAGCTCTTTCGCCTCGGGGTGCGCGACATCGCGCTGGCCCCCGGCTCCCGCTCCGCGCCGCTGACCATGGCCGCCGCGGCCCATCAGGGCTTTCGTCGTCACTTGCACTTTGACGAGCGCGGTCTCGGCTTTATGGCGCTGGGGCTGGCCAAGGGGAGCAACCGGCCGGTGGCGGTGATCATGACGTCGGGTACCGCGGTAGCCAACCTCTGGCCCGCCGTGGCAGAGGCCCAGCTCACCGGCGTGCCGCTGATTATTCTCTCCGCCGATCGCCCTCACGAGCTAATCGACAACGGCGCCAATCAGGCGATCGACCAGCAGGGGATCTTCGGCCGCTACCCCGTCTATCAGCAGAACCTGCCGAGCCCCACCCCGACCATTCCGGCGGCGTTTGTGCTGAGCTCGGTGGATCAGGCGCTGGCCAAACAGGCGCTCACCCCCGGGGTAGTGCACTTCAACTGCATGTACCCCGAGCCCCTCTACCCGGGCGAGCACTATCAGGATTTCTCCGACTATCTGGCCCCCCTCGGTGACTGGCTCGGCTCGCGCAAGCCATGGAGCCCGTGGCAGCAAAACGAGCCGAGCTGCCCACCTCAGGCGGAGTGGGAACCCTTTCGCCAACAGCGCGGCATTATTGTCGCCGGCAGGATCACTGACCCCGAACAGGCACAGGTGGTCGCCGAACTGGCAGAGCAACTCGGCTGGCCGCTGCTGGCGGACCTGCAGAGCCAGATCCGCTTCGATAGTCGCAACCTCATCCACATGGATCTGGCGCTCAACGACCCTGAATTCGTCGCCGAGCTCGGCCGCGCCGAGGTGCTGCTGCAATTTGGCGCGCGGCTTGTCTCCAAGCGGCTTGGCCAATTCATCAAACAGCATTCATGGCAGGATTACTGGCTGGTGGATCCGCAACCGGCGCGGCTGGATCCCGACTACCGGCTGCGCAACCGGCTGCTCTGCAGTGCCAGCGCCTTTACTGCGGCCCATCCGGTCACCACACAAGCCCCTTGGCACACATTGGCCAAGCTGCAACACAACGCCAGCCAGCAGATCACCGCGGCCTGCGAGCACTTCTCCGAGCTCGGAGTCTGCCATCGCCTCAACCGCCTGATCGAAGGACAGCTGTTTGTCGGCAACAGCATGCCAGCCCGACTGATGGATATGCTCGGCGAAACGGGCAAGGGGCCGAGCCGGGTGATGACCAACCGCGGCGCCTCCGGCATCGATGGTCTGATCGCCACCGCCTACGGGTTTGCCCAATCAATCGAGCAGGACAGTGATGAGCCCACCACCCTGCTGCTTGGGGATCTCAGCGCCCTGCACGATCTCAATAGCCTCGCCCTGCTCAGCAAGGCGAGTCGACCGCTGGTGGTGATCCTGCTCAACAACGATGGCGGCAGCATCTTTCGTATGTTGCCGGTGCCCACCGAAGGGGAGCTGCTGGAGAGCTACTACCGGCTGCCCCACGGCCTCAGTTTTGAACATGCTGCCGCCATGTTTGGTCTCGCCTATCGGGCGCCGACCACCCTGGCCGAGTTCGAACGCGATTACCGCGCCGCCCTCCAACATGGCGTTACCTTGATCGAGATCCGGGTACCGAGCGAGCAGGTAGCCGATGATCTCAAGGCGCTGGGGGCCGCCATCCGTGGCAAATAAAGATGTCAATGTGCCGCTGGTGCTACTGCACGGCCTGCTGGGGGATAGCGGCGACTGGCAACCGGTGATCGACCGGCTGCCCGCCATCCGCTGCATTGCCCTCGACCTGCCGGGCCACGGCCAGCATAGCGCTCTCAACGTCAGCGACTTTGAGCAGAGCCACCAGTGGCTGGTCGCCGAGCTGGCCAGCCGCAACATTGAACGCTATCTGCTGGCGGGTTATTCGCTGGGTGGGCGACTGGCCCTCTACCACGCCAGCCGCGAGCCCACCGGGCTGCGGGGGCTGCTGCTGGAGAACTGCAACCCGGGGTTACCGGCCTGTGAACGGGCCACCCGCATCCAGCACGATGAACAGTGGGCGCGGCGCTTTGAGCAGGAACCACTGGCTGACGTGCTGGCAGACTGGTACCGGCAAGGGGTGTTTGCCGATCTTGACGATGCGGCCCGGGCCAGCCAGATCGCCCGCCGCCTTGGCAACGACAGTCAGGGCATCGCCACCATGCTGCGCGCCACCTCGCTAGGCAAGCAGCCGGATCTCGCCCCCTGGCTCATGGCGAGCCAGCTGCCGGTCACCTGGGTGAGTGGCAAGCGGGATCACAAATTCCATCAGCTGGCTTGCCAGCTGGCGAACCAGGATCGCAGAATCAACCACTTGGTGCTGGATGGCGGCCATAATCTGCACGCCCATCAGCCTGATAACTTTGCCCGACTCATCGCGGAGTGGGTCAACCAACAAGAAGAGACGAGTCATGATTGAAGCAATGACGGAAGCTGAACTGTATGCACCTGTTCAACATGCCGGGATTGCTCAACTCCGTGTTCAACTCGGTGCTCAACTGCACTCTCCCAGATCAGAAGGAAAAAACCATGATTGAAGCAATGACGGAAGCGGAACTGTACGCTCCGGTTGAGTGGCAGGATTGCTCCGCCGATTACGAGGACATCCTCTATCACAAGTCCAACGATGGCATTGCCAAGATCACCATCAACCGTCCCCAGGTGCGCAACGCCTTCCGCCCCCGCACCGTCAAAGAGATGCTGCAGGCGCTGGCCGATGCCCGTTATGACGATCAGATCGGCACCATCATCCTGACCGGTTTTGGCGAGAAAGCCTTCTGCGCCGGTGGCGACCAGAAGATCCGTGGCGACTACGGTGGATACCGTGATGACGAGGGGACTCACCACCTCAACGTGCTCGACTTCCAGCGCGACATCCGCACCTGCCCGAAACCTGTGGTTGCCATGGTGGCCGGTTACGCAGTCGGTGGCGGCCACGTGCTGCACATGATGTGTGACCTGACCATCGCCGCCGACAACGCCCAGTTTGGCCAGACCGGCCCGAAAGTGGGCTCCTTCGACGGCGGTTGGGGCGCCTCTTACATGGCTCGTATCGTCGGCCAGAAGAAAGCCCGCGAAATCTGGTTCCTCTGCCGCATGTACGATGCCCAGCAAGCCCTCGACATGGGTCTGGTCAACACTGTCGTGCCGCTGGCGGAACTGGAGCGCGAAACCGTGCGCTGGTGCCGCGAAATGCTGCAAAACAGCCCGATGGCGCTGCGCTGCCTGAAAGCGGCGCTCAACGCTGACTGTGATGGTCAGGCGGGCTTGCAGGAGCTGGCGGGCAATGCCACCATGCTGTTCTACATGACCGAAGAGGGTCAGGAAGGCCGCAACGCCTTCAACGAAAAGCGTCGCCCCGACTTCTCCAAATACAAGCGGAACCCCTGATGACACTCGCCCTGTATCGCTATCAACTGCCTTTTACCCAGCCCCTGACCTTTCACGGCAAGGTGGAGGTGGCGCGAGAGGGGCTGTTGGTGCGCATCAACGACGGCTGGGGGGAAATTGCCCCCCTGCCCGGCTTCTCGAAAGAGAGCCTGCAACAGGCAGAGGCAGAAGCTCTTGCCACGCTGGCAGCACTGGCCGCCGGCGACACCCCGAACCCCGTGCTGCCGTCGGTGCAATTTGGCCTCGACTGCGCGCGCCGGACATGGCCCGAGCAGCGCAACCCGCTGCCGGAGCCCTATCCCCTCATTCAAGGCTCCCCCCAGGAGCTGCTGCGCAACTGGAAAGAGTGGCTGCACCGCACGCCCGGCAAGGCCAAGCTGAAAGTGGCACGCTACCCGATGCGTGACGAGCTGGCGCTGATCCGCCTGCTGTGCGACCGCATCCCCTCCCTCAAGCTGGTGCTGGATGCCAACCAGGGCTGGACTCGCGAGGAGGCGTGGACCTTCTGCGGCCACCTCGACCCGAATCGCATCGAGTATCTGGAAGACCCTTGCGCCGACTTTGCCGACATCGCCTTTGTCGCCAACCGCACCGGCATGCCGGTGGCGCTGGACGAACTGCTGGCACAAGGCAAGCCGTGGGAGCCGATCCCGCAACTGCGCGCGCTGGTGCTCAAGCCTACCCTGCTCGGTTCACTCGCCAACTGCGAAGCGCTGATCGCCCGCGCCCGCGAACTGCGGCTCAAGCTGATCATCTCCTCCTGCTTCGAATCGGATCTGGGCCTGAACCAGCTCTTTCATCTGGCGGGCGAATGGGCTCCCGAGCAGGCGCCGGGTCTGGATACCCGCCGCTGGATGGCGGGCAATCTGCTGGGGGAAGATGGCAAACCGGATCTTAGCCGACTGGAGCAACTGTATTACCGTGATTGACCCCTCCCGCTCATCCGAACAGACACCGTGCCCGGTACGCCACCGGGCAATCACAGCCCCGAACCGCATTGCCATCCACACCGCCTCGCCCCTCAATTATCGCCAGCTCGATGCCCGCCTCAACAGCCTGTGCCAACAGCTGGAACAAGCCGGAGTGCATCGTGGTGCTCATCTGGCGGCGGTGGTGCGCGGTGCGCTGGAAGATGTGCTGCTGGCATGGGCCTGCGTGCGCAGCGGCGTGGTGTTCTGCCCACTCAATCCCGCCTTTCCTCTCGAAAAACAGCGCGAGCTGGCGGTACAACTCGATGCCGATGCCTTCTGGTCGGCAGGGGAGATCCCGGCAGACAACTGGCAGCCCTTGCAGCTCGACTTCACGCGCGAACTGCCGGCAAGCGAGGAAGCGTGGCCGCTGGAATCGACCCAGCTCAACAACATGATCCTCACCTCCGGCTCCAGCGGTACGCCGAAAGCGGTGGCGCACCGGCTCTGCAACCACCTTGCCTCGGCACGCGGCTCTGCCACCCTCATTCCCCTTGATGAGGCCTGCGGCTGGCTGCTCTCCCTGCCGCTGTTCCATGTGGGCGGCTACGCCATCCTGTTTCGGGTCTTTCTGGCGGGTGCAACTCTGGTACTGGATCAACGTGAACGCTCCCTCAAGGAGCGGCTGGAGTGCCAGCCCATCACTCACCTCTCGTTGGTGCCAACCCAGCTCTGGCGCCTGCTGGCAGAGGGTTTTGCTCCCGCCCGTACCCGCCTGCGCGAGCTGCTGCTCGGTGGCGCCGCCATCCCACAGCCGCTGGTGAGCCGCCTCTGCGCCATGGGGCTCGAACCCAAGGTGAGTTATGGTCTCTCCGAGATGGGGAGCCAGGTCTGCACCGCTATCCCCGGCGATGCAGGTGTAGTTGGCAAACCGCTACCGGGACGGGAAGTGTGCATCCGGGAGCAGGAGATCTGCGTGCGCGGCGCCACCCTGTTTGCCGGTTACTACCGAGATGGCGAGCTGGAACTGCCCCTCGATGACGAAGGCTGGTTTCATACCCGCGACAAGGGGAGGTTCACTGCGGCAGGGGAACTGCTGGTAGAGGGACGGCTCGATAACCTCTTTATCTCGGGCGGGGAGAATATCCAGCCAGAAACCATAGAGCAGCGACTGGTAGATCATCCCGCTGTCGCCCAGGCGCTGGTGGTGCCGGTGCCGAGCGACGAGTGGGGGCAACGCCCCGCCGCCTTTATCGACTGGCACGGCGAGCCAGTTCCCGACTCCGAACTGGCAGCCTGGATCCGCAGCGCCTTGCCCGGCTTTATGGTGCCCGACCACTGGCTCCCCTGGCCCGATCTTGGCGGCAATCTCAAACCCTCCCGCCAACTGCTGGGCAAGGTAGCCCGACAACAAACCTCTCGGGCACGACAAGCTGAATGAGATCGGACTCACAATTTACTGATCTTCTTTGAAAACAAAAAAGAAACATGTGAGTCCTTACTGCGGCGCCAACCCACGATAATTCGATCAGACTCAAAAAGTCACCATCTTATTGATTTATCTGATTTTTAATTGGCAATTGATATCCCTTTGGAACTGTTTAAATTACCTTGCGATTACTCGCAAGACAATACACAAACAAGAACAAAGGGATAAAAATGAACCGTTCAGGTACCGGGTGGCTGCTGCTGGCAGGCCCCCTGCTTTTGGCTACATCCTCGGCGCAAGCCAACTACTCCCCCAATGACTGGCGACAGTATCAGCTGACTGGCGAATCGAGCCGGCAACTGGCCGCTCGCATCACCGAGATCACTTACGAGCTCAAGGCGCGCAGCAGCAACGCCCCCTATCAGCAGCTCAGGGTCTACCGTCGCTTCGACTGGCAGAGCAGCGATCTCGCTGCACTGGCCGAACAGCAGTGTGGCGAGCCGCAGCTCAAGGTAGATGCGGGCTGGCAGATCCGCTTCGTGCGCTGTGAAGATCGGATTCCAGCGGGCAAGCTCATTCCCGCCAGCAGTTATGACTTTGGTTATGGCCTCAAGCAGGGTCGCTGGGAGCAACTGGCGGGCACGCCGACCGCCCAGCGGCAGGATCGTCTGCCACTGCCACAAGCCATCATCCTGGGTCAGAGCGAAAGGGAGCTGGATCGCTGCGAACTCAACGCACAAGGCCGCTGCGCAGAGTCGGAGTGGCACTATCAGCCGCAGGATTGGCAGCAGTTGCAGGTACTTGAAGAGACCCCGAGTGAGCGGGATGGCCGGTTGGAGCAGATCTTCTTCCGCCTGCAGCCGGTGGCAGGCAGTCAGGCTGCCGCTCAGGTCAGCGAGATCCATGTCTGGCGCCGCTATCAGTGGCAGCTGGATCAGCTCACGCCTCAGCAGGAGTGTGATGAGCCGCAGGAGCGCAAGGAGGGGAGCAACACCATCCGCTATCGCATCTGCCGTCAGGTGATCCCCGCTGGCAGCGAGGTTCAAGTAACGTTGCAAGATAGCGGCTACCAATACCCGGTCGCCGGCGGCGAGTGGCAACCCCTGCCAGAGAGCAAAGAGTGGCAGGAGAGCCGGGTGCTCAATCGCCCCATCGTGCTGGCCAGCAAGGAGGAGCTGCTGGAGTGTCGCCGCGCCAACGGTCGTCTCTGCTCCGAGCCAGAGCAACCCGATGTGGCTCTGCTCGACAGCGATGCAGCCAAACTGGTAGCCGACGTGAGCGGCCAGAACAGTCCTGCCTGGCAGGCGGATTACGGCCACGATGACGCCAAGCTGATGGCGGTGGTGCGCGGCATGCGTGCTCTGCTGGCGGCCAACCAGCCGACCCATCCGGCAATGGACAAGCTGCTCTACTATGTGCGCGCCCACAACTACCACGGCGGCGTTGGCAAAGAGAGTGATCAGGTCGCCCGGGCACTGGCCGGGGTAATGATTGATCTGCTCAACCATCCCCTGCTGCTGGGAGCTGAACCACAGGAGCAGGCTGGCACAGTGCTGGAAGCCTGGAGCGTGGCAGCGCAGGGACAACTTGGCCAAGCCGCCTTCCGCCAGAGTGCCGCCCCCATGCTGGCCCAACTCAACCAGGCGCTCGGCTATGCGGTGCAACATGCGGCACAGATCAATGGCCACAAACCCTGGGCCGATGGCCTGTTCGAGCTGCTCAATCTGGTCGATCAGAGCGCCTCTTACGGTCAGCAGGCAGACTTCAGCGCAGCTGTGCTGCAACAGGAGGCGGCATTGCGCCAGAGCCTGCTGCAACTGGGCCTGAGCGAGCTGGCCCTCTGGAAACAGCGCGATGGCTCACGGGATCTGTTTATCTTCAACAACATCCTCGATGCCCACAGCCGCCTCTACCAGATGATGCGCTACCTCCATCACACCAGCCCGGATAAGGCGATTGCCTATCGCCAACAGCTGGATCGCGATGTCATCGCCATCATGCGCCAGCAGGGGCTGATCCCGGGTGGACAGCATCCGGCTGCCATGCTGGAAGAGGTCTCCCTGACCCTCTCCAGCTACTACCTCACCTACACGGATCGCACCAGCGAAGCCTGTGTCAGCGGCGAGTTCGCCGGGCTTTGTACCCCGATCCGCATGGAAGATATTCTGCCGTTCGAGCACACCTGCTCACCCACCCTGCGTCTGCGCGCCCAGGATCTGACTCAGGCTCAGGCCGAAGGGATCTGCCGCGAGCTGGGTGATGAAGAGCAGCGCTTCCACCAGCAAATGGAGACAGGCTGGCAACCGGTGGCCGATGATCACAACGAGGCGCTGGAGCTGGTGATCTTCAACTCCTCCGCCGACTGGGGCCGCTACGGCAGCGCGCTGTTTGGTGTCTCCACCGACAATGGCGGCATCTATATCGAGGGGGATCCGGCTCGCCCCGGCAATCAGGCCCGCTTCTTCGCCTATGAGGCGGAGTGGAAACGCCCCGCCTTCCAGGTGTGGAACCTGCGCCACGAGTACGTTCACTATCTGGATGGTCGCTTCAACCAGTACGGCAGCTTCGGACACTATCCGCTCAACCGCACTACCTGGTGGGCCGAGGGGATTGCAGAGTACATCGCCCACGGTCAGTGCTTTGCCCGAGGTCTGGATAACGTGGCAAACCGCCCCGCCAACCAGCGCCCGACACTGGCGGCGATCCTCCACCTTGACTACGACCAGGGTGGCGAGATGGTCTACTCCTGGTCCTATACCGTGCACCGTTTCCTCAACGACACCGGTCGCGGCGCCAGCTGGCTGGCGCTGGCACAGGCGCTGCGCAATCCGGATCGACAGCAGGCGATGAGCGACTTCGAAGGGGAGCTGGACCGGCTGATCGCCAACGACAGCGACGCCTATCAGGCGTGGCTCGCCCGGGATCTGCTGCCCTGGTGGCAAGCAAACAAGGAGTCAGACGCCTGTAAGGGTAACGACTCCGCCCACTGATAAACCTTCACCTACCAGAGGGGCTGCCATTGCAGCCCCTCTCTTTATCCTCCCGCTCTCCCGGCCTCTGCTGCGACAACCTCTGCCCGAATGAGGCGCCCACCCGTTATCAAGCCTGACGCCAGCGGCCGAGTTGTAATAGAATGCCGATAGCCACTCCCAACTTCAGACCCTGACCGCACCGCGCATGAAGAAGTTTGCCAAGATCCTCCTCGCCTGCCTCGTTTTGCTGCTGGCACTGATTGCCATGCTGCTGGGCTACAGCGAGTGGATCGTCTCGGATGCCCGTCACTACACCTACGATCAGGTGGACAAGGTGCCCTACAACCGGGTTGCGGTGGTGCTGGGTACCTCCAAATATCTCTCCGGTGGCGGCCCCAACCACTACTTCAAATACCGCATCAAGGCGGCGGCCGAGCTCTACAACAATGCCAAGGTGGACTTCATCATCGTCTCCGGTGACAACGCCACCGTGCAGTACAACGAGCCACGCCAGATGCGCCGCGCCCTGATCAAGGCGGGTATCCCCGCCTCCGCCATCTATATGGATTTCGCCGGATTCCGCACCCTCGACTCAGTGGTTCGTGCCAAGGAGGTGTTCGGCCAGGAGCGCTTTACCGTGGTCTCCCAGGGCTTTCACAACGAGCGGGCCATTTTCATCGCCCGCCATTTCGGTATCGATGCGGTCGGCTTCAATGCCGAGGATCCCAGCGCCTATCAGGGGATCCGCACCCGGGTGCGGGAAGTCTTTGCCCGCCTGATGGGGCTGCTCGACCTCTATGTACTGGACAAGGGACCCAAGTTCCTCGGCGCACCGGTCCCCATCGGCCTGCCTGTGCCTTGCCAGTCACTGAGCACCATCGGCAGCCTGCAACCCTGCCTCAAACAGCCCAAACCTGCGGCGGATGAGGCCAAGCCAGCGGCAGTCTCTGCCGCTATTGCCACCGAGTCAGCCACTCCATCAGCCTCGGCCATGACGGAACCAGTCACTCCTGCTGCATCCGCAGCGGCAACGACTGAGCCGGTCACTCCCGCCAAATCCGCGGCAGAAACCGCCGCCGAGATGCCCAGCGCGGCCTTGCCCACAATGCCGATGACCCCTTCAGCCGCCAGCTCCAGCACAGCCGCACCATAAACAGATGACCCGCCAACTGGCGGGTCTTGTTATTACAGCGCAGGTTGTGACGGTGAGCCTGCACACCCATACCCAGCGACAGGTCAGCCTCGCGCCGCCTGATAGCGGCGGGCCACTTCGGCCCAATCCACCACCTGATAGAAGGCAGCGATATAGTCAGGACGCTTGTTCTGGTACTTGAGATAGTAGGCGTGCTCCCACACATCCAGCCCCAGGATCGGGGTATGGCCATGCATCAGGGGACTATCCTGATTGGCACTGCTCTCCACCTGCAATCTGCCCGCCTTGTCCACCACCAGCCAGGCCCAGCCGCTGCCAAAGCGGCTCAGGGCAGCCTGAGTGAAAGCCTGCTTGAAGGCATCGAATCCCCCCAATTCCCGCTCGATGGCCAGAGCCAGTTCACCACCCGGCTCACCGCCCCCCTGCGGGCTCATCACCAGCCAGAACAGGGAGTGGTTGGCATGGCCGCCGCCATGGTTGCGTACTGCCCCCTGCAAGGTGGCAGGCAGAGTATCGAAGCGGCGCAGCAGAGCCTCTACCGGCATTGCGGCTAGCTCTGGCGCCCCTTCCAGCGCGGCGTTGAGGTTGTTGATATAGGTCTGGTGATGACGGCTGTGGTGGATCTCCATGGTCAGTGCATCGATATGGGGTTCCAGTGCGTCGTAGGCATAGTTCAGGGCTGGCAGGGTATGGCTCATGATGACCTCTGTTCGGATTAATGGAGCCGGGATGAGGGCTCGCTCTGACACAGGCAGTGACCGAGCGAACGCATGATCCCGGCGTGGCTGCCGTGGCGCTGTACGAACGTCAGCAACTCGGCACGGGTTGTGCGGGTATGGCGCAAAGCAGCCTCTCGCAGGCGAGAGGAGCAAGCGGGGGAGTGACAGGTCGCCAGCAGGCAGTCGTGCACATAGCAGAGCAGGTCGGCGGCGCGATCGGGCAGAGTCATGGCCACCAGCAGATCCGCCAGATTGTGGTGAGCCACAACCAGCGCCGCCACCGCCTCATCGGCGTCATGCCACTGCACCAATTGCTGACGAGCCAGCCAGAGCGCCTGCTGATAATGAGCTAGCGCCTGATGATACTCGCCGCAGTCAAACAGCCGGTTGCCCTCTCGGGTCTGCTGTTTCCAGTGACTCATGCTGCTGCCACCTTCGGTCGACTCGACCCACCCCTTCACCCAGGTTGCTGTCATATGCTTCACACCAACAAATGATAATAATTATCATTACATGAATCATATCCGGGAGACAAGGGGCGTCGGGATCGCAGTAAACAGTCAAAACAGCGCGGCCACTCCCTGGCAAGGAGTGGCCGCTTGAGGCAACCGGTCAGTGAATTCGACCGGCCAATGGCAAGTTAATGGCAGGTCAGATGTTGTTGGCGGGCGAAGGCGGGGCAATTCCCAGCAGCATGTGATCCATCATCCCCACCATGCGCCCTATCTCGGGCTTGGTGATGGTATCGTTGGCCCCCAGTTGCAGCGCTTTCTGGCGGTTGTCATCGCTCATCAGGGAGGAGAACATCACGATGGGCATCTCCTTGTAGGAGGGGGTATCCCGCAGTCGCTTGAGCAGGTGCATGCCATCCATGCGCGGCATCTCCACATCGGTGATCACCGCATTGACGAAGCCGGTCACCGGCATTCTCTCCTCCTGGGCCAGACGATCGAAATCCGTCATCATCTCCAGCCCCTCTCCCCCGTCCTTGGCCGTGATCACGTTGTAACCGGCGGTGCGCAGGGTGGTTTCGATCATCTTGCGGATAAAGGCCGAGTCATCCACCACCAGAATGGTCTTGCCCTGACGCAGCGCCATCATGCGATCGTCGATAAGCACTTTGCGGTCCTGAGTGACGTCGTACTTCTCCATGCTGAGCTCGGGGTTGATGTCGGCGATGATCTTCTCGAAATCGAGGATCATGATGAGGTTGCCATCGCGCCTGACCACGGCCACCACGCAGTCGTTCTCCCCCGCTTCCAGAAACTGGCTGGGTGACTCCACATCCTCCCAGGAGACCCGGTGGATCCTGCTGACGCTATCGATCAGAAAACCGTTGGCCATCTTGTTGAAGTCGGTGACGATCACCACCTTGTGGCTGGGGTCAGGGTTGGTCTTGATGCCGAGCCAGCCCGCCAGATCCACCAGCGGGATGAGCCGATCCCGCAGGGAGAAGACCCCCACCATATGGCGCTGGGCATTGGGGTAATCGGTGGTCTCAGGCACCCGGATCACCTCGCGCACCTTGGCGACGTTTATCCCGTAATAAGCGGTTTTTTCACGGCCGTCCGGTAGCTGCTTCTTGAGGTGAAACTCGATGATCTCAAGCTCGTTGGTGCCACTTTCGGTCAGGATAGATTTACGCTCTTCCCCATCTTTGGACATCATGGTGACTCTCATTCTGGTTGCGCGGGCAGCAGACCGCTGCGGTTTTCCCTCAGTATAGGAATGGAATTCACCCAACGGCTCGGATCTCGGCAAGATTGCAGCGTTAACCGCTTGATCCCGCACGCTGGCGGGAGCGTATCTGCCAATCAGGACAACATTGGCGGATGGTGAAATCCATCATGTACTCACAAGGAGCCTGAGATGAGTGAAGGCATCGTCGTGATTGGCGCTTCTGGCGGTATCGGGGCGGCTCTGGTGACACACTGGTTGGCGGCGGGTGTCGGGCCAGTAATTGCCATCAGCCGTCAGCCCGCACCTGCTGGCCTCTCATCGCCGGGTCTGCACTGGCTATGTTGTGATTACAGCGATGAGCAGATGACAGAAGTGGTGGCGCGCATCGCGGAGTTGGCACCGAGACCACATCGGGTGGTGATCTGCAACGGCATACTGCATCAGGGGGAAATCCAGCCAGAGAAGCGGCTCGAAGCAATCAATCTGGATGCCATGACCCGCCTCTACCAGACCAACGCCTTGCTGCCGCTGCGCTGGATCAGCCAGTTGTTACCGCTGTTTGGCCGCGAGCCTTGCACTCTGGCCGTTCTCAGCGCCCGGGTCGGCAGTATTGGTGACAACCGAGCGGGCGGCTGGTATGGCTATCGTGCATCCAAGGCCGCCCTCAACATGCTGCTCAAGTGTGCCGCCATCGAGCTGGCCCGGCGGGCCCCCGGCGTCAAATTGCTGGCCTTCCATCCCGGCACCGTGGATACCCAACTCTCCCGCCCGTTTCACGCCAATGTACCGGCGGGAAATGTGCAGAGTCCCGAGCTGGTAGCCGACCATCTGATTAACCTGATGAACCGGCTGCAACCGGATGGCGAGCTGAGCTTTCTCGACTGGCAGGGCAAACCTATCGAGTGGTAGAGGAACTCAAGAGCCGCGCCAGCAGCGCCCGCAAACTCTTGATCACGGCGGGCTTGCCAGCCAGTTGCAACCTAGCAGCCAGCATTCCCCAATCGGCATATTGCCAGATGGGGGCAATCAGCAGAGCACGTTCGTCAGGGGTCAGTGAACCCAGCACAGCCAGATTGCGCGCCAGCCACAGCTGCAAGCTGGATTGGCTCAGTTCGAACGGCTTGTGATGCAGGGCAAAGCACTCAACCTCATCGCGCTCGAACTCGCCAAGCTCCGCTGCGGTGACGGTACTGCCTTGCAGACATTGCCATACCAGCTCGGGCTCCAATCCTTTCAGCTCGCCCGCCAGCAGGGTCGGAAGCTGGCGTACGAAACGCTGCTGCCATTGATTCAACTCGATCTCATGCTCGGGTTTCAGCGCTTTGAGCAGCAGGGCTGCGTGGCATCCGCTGGCGGCATCCCGTTGCAAGCCGATGCGCAGCACCTCCAGCCCTGCCTTGCGCCAGAAAGGGAGCAGGTCGGCGCTGGCCGAAAAAGCCGAGCCAAGGTAATCGATCCCCGCCTGACGATAATGTTCTTCAAGCCTGCCAAGCAGTAGCGACCCCAACCCGTGGCGGTGTAGCTCGGGATGGATGGCGATACGCATCACCCGGGCGTAGCTGCGCCCCCCCGCAGTCTTGAAACCGGCATGAGCCAGCAGCGACTGGGGCAGCAGATGGCCGCGCGGACGGCGACGCCCGGCCCAGATCGCCTCGGCCAGCTCGGGCTCTATCTCCCCTTCCCGCGCCACCAAGGCCACACCCAGCAGGCTCGCATCCTGCTCCAGCAGATGGATATCGAGATCCGGGCTCTCCAGCAGGGACCTTAGATCGCTCGGCGTGGTCTGGTAGTGAGCCAGCACCAGCAGGCCGAACAGCTGGTTGAGCAACGCCTCGTCGCTCGCCAGCGCCTCTTGGCTGACCAGACGCCAGCTCGGGCTGGTCGGCGACATAGGCGCCGCCACTTCCGCATCGAGCCCCAGCAGGCGGAAGATCAGCGGCTCCAGCGGATCGCCCTCACTCCAGCGAATGGGCTCAGAGAGGTGGATCTCCTGCCACTCCGGGGTCTGGCTATCGAGCACCCGCTTGAAGCGCAGGTGAAAACCGCGCCCCGTCCCCTCGTAACCGTGCTCGGTGGTGGCAAACACGATGCGACTGTGGCGGGCCAGCATGGCCTCGAGCAACGGGGTCGGAATGGCGGCCGCTTCATCCACCAGCAGCAGATCGGGATTCATCGCCTCGTGCACCAGCCGATCCGGCGAACAGTAGCTCAGCCCAGCCAGCTGGTCCGGCGTAGTATCTAGCCCGCGAGCGGCGTGGGCAAACAGGGTCGCCACCGTTGCCTGCGAGGGGGCCGTCACCACTATGTTCAGCGAGGGTTGCTGGCGCAGCAGCTCGGCGGCAGCCAGGCCCAGCAGCGCACTCTTGCCACGGCCACGGTCGGCGCTCAGCACCAGCGGACGACGACGATGGCCGTGCAACACCTTGTGGATAGCGGGCAGTGCCCGTGCCTGATCGCTGCTCAGCCTGCGCTCCGGCCCAATCGGTTGCCACGGCTGCGAGCAAACCGGCGGCTCCAGAGAGAGGGCGGGATCACCTTCCAGCAACCGTACCAGCCGGGCGATAAAGCCGTGACCGGCCCGACCCGCCTCTTCCTGCTGGGCCACCAGCCGGATCCGGTCAGGATCCGGCCATGCAGGCCACTGTGCTCTGGGCGGCGTTAGCAGCAACAGCAAGCCACCAGCGCATAGAGTGCCCGCCAGCGCCCCGAAGGCGTCGGGATGAAAGCCGCTGAAGGCGTTGAACACCAGCGTGTCGCACTCCTGACCGAGCCGCTGCAGCGCCTTGGCAGCGGGTTGCGGGGCATAACTCTCGGGCCCGGCGCCCAGCCAGAAGACTGTCTCGCCGAGCAGGGATTGGGCGCGGGCAATGCAGTCGGCCTCCTCCCCCTCCAGCCAGATCAGGCGCCGCTCACCGGCGCGGGCCAGCGCCTCGCGCTGCAGGGTGACCTCTTGCAGTGTCATGAAGCTTGGCTGTCAGCCGGTTTGCGGGGCTCGAACATGCGATCTCCCATCTGATCGATAAAGGTGTGGGCCTTCTGCACCATGAAACGCTCGGCATCGGCCGGATTGGCAAACAGATCGGAGCGGATGAAACGGTGGGTTTGCAGCACACCGTCCAGCTCCTTGGTGATGCGCCCTGCCAGTCGGTACTGGCCACCTTCTGCCATGGGTTCCGGATAGATGAGATAGCCGGCATATTCGGTCGGGGTCACTTCCACAACCTTGGTCGGCTCGCCCCCGAACAGGGCGCTGAACAGTTTCTTGAGCATGGTGATCTCCTCTGATTGCCAGCATTGTCCCCAAGGGGTTGCACAGTGGCAAGCAGGGGATCTTATTACCAATGGTTATTTGCACTACGAACCATTCTCATTTAGATTTCATCTCATTCCACAAGAGGTGACCATCATGTACGTCTGTTTGTGCCGCGGCATCACAGATACCCAGATCCGCAAAGCGGTGCAGTCAGGTAAAAGCGAATTCCGACAGCTCAAGCAGTCGCTCGAGGTGGGCGCCCAATGTGGCAAATGCGTGCGCATGACCATGGAGATCATCGCCGCCGAGCTCGACAAGATGGAGCAGGAGCAACCCGTGCTCTACTACGAAGTGGCCTGATCCGGACACCTCTTTTCTGATGCGACCCGCCAACAGGGTCACCCCTTTTCTCAGGCGAGCTGGCTCGCCGGACCTCTTGTTGTCACTTTTCTGGACTAAGCTCTAACGATCGAAGCCTCAGGCACGAACCAAGGAGCACTGTCGATGAAAGGAGATCCCAAGATCATTGCCCACCTCAACAAGGTACTGGCCAATGAGCTGATTGCCATCAACCAATACTTCCTGCATGCCCGCATCTACGATGACTGGGGCCTCAAGGCGCTCGGGCACAAGGAGTATCACGAGTCCATCGATGAGATGAAACACGCCGACGAGCTGGTCAAGCGCGTGCTGTTTCTCGAAGGGCTGCCCAATTTGCAGGATCTGGGCAAGCTGCGCATCGGCGAGACCGTCGAAGAGATGCTGCGCTGCGACCTTTCGCTGGAGATGGATGCCATCCCCGACCTCAAGGTAGCCATCGCCTACGCCGAGTCGGTGCAGGACTACATCAGCCGCGACCTGTTCCAGGAGATCCTGGAAGATGAAGAGGAGCATGTGGACTGGCTGGAGACCCAGCTCGATCTTATCGATCGCATCGGGCTGGAGAACTACCAGCAGTCGCAACTGCACCACGGCTCCTGAGCCAGCAGGTCAGCAAGCAAAGAGACCCGCCAGCGCGGGTCTCTTCATTTGAGCAGCCATGACCCGAAAACTTTTCGACAGGATCACAGTTAATACGCCCGACACAGCATCTGTCATGGCTTTCGATTAGGATACGACTCTCTTCCAATAACAATGCTACGGACGATTTCCATGGAACAGATTGCACGCGAGATGGCGCCCCACAAACGGGTGGCACTGGTGGCTCACGACAACATGAAGACCCCTCTGCTGAACTGGGTGATGCGCCGCAAGGAGGAGCTCAAGCTCCACCATCTCTATGCGACCGGCACCACCGGCACCATGCTCGGCAAGAAGGCGCAGCTGCCCATCACCTGCCTCTTCTCCGGCCCCATGGGGGGCGACCAGCAGCTCGGCGCCCTGATCGCCGAAGGGAAGATCGACGTGCTGATCTTCTTCTGGGATCCCCTCAATGCGGTGCCGCACGATCCGGACGTGAAGGCGCTGCTGCGCCTCGCGGCAGTCTGGAACATCCCGGTCGCCACCAACGAGGCGACCGCCGATTTCATCATGGACAGCCCCCATATGCGGCAGGCGTTCAGCGTACAGATCCCGGATTACGCCGGTTATCTCAAGGCGCGCACCGAGTGATCGGCTAACCCGTCATGCAAGAGGGCCGCAACAAGCGGCCCTCTTTAATTGGGAAAATGAATCAGCCAGGGACACAAACCGGCGCCGGCTTATAGCGCGCGGGCGAGAATGCGCGCGACCTGATCCGGGTCGATATCCTGCAGCTCCCCGAGCGCGGTGCGCCCGACCCGCTTGAGATTGGAGCAGACCGCCGGAATGCAGCTTTCGCTCAGACCATAGTCAGAGAGCCGGGTGCCAAGCCCCATCTGCTGGAAGAACTGCTCGGTGCGGATGATCGCCTCTTCGATGCGCAGGGCATAATCCTCGCGGCTGGAGTGCCACACCCGCTCGGCAAACTGGGCCAGCTTCTCCTGCTTCTGCGCTGCCCGTTCTCGCAGCAGGGCGGGGAGCACCACTGCCAGACTCTGGCCGTGGTCGAGCCCGTAAAGCGCCGTCAGCTGATGGCCGATGGCGTGGGAGGCCCAATCCTGCGGCACCCCGCAACCGATAAGGCCGTTGAGCGCCAGACTGGCCGCCCACATCAGATTGGCCCGCACCTGATAGTTGGTCGGCTCCGCCAGCGCCTTGGGGCCGTTCTCCACCAGCACCTGCAGCAGCCCCTCCGCCAGTCTGTCCTGCACCTCACCCCCCACCGGAAAGGTGAGGTACTGCTCGGCGATATGGACAAAGGCATCCACCACGCCATTGCCGGTCTGACGCGGCGGCAGACTGTAGGTGGTGGTCGGGTCGAGCACCGCAAACTGCGGCTGCACCAGCGGGCTTCTGAAGGAGATCTTCACATCCCCCCGGCTCACTACCGAGGTGGGATTGCTCTCGGAGCCGGTCGCCGGCAGGGTCAGCACGCAGCCCATCGGCAGCGCCTTGTGCACGCTCGCCTGTTTGCCGCAGATATCCCAGGGATCATCCCCCTCGTAGCAGGCGGCGGCAGCGACAAACTTGGTGCCATCGACCACGGAGCCGCCACCGACCGCCAGCAGGAAGTCGATACGCTCGCGCTTCACCAGCGCCACCGCCTCCATCAACAACTCGAATCTGGGGTTGGCGCCGATGCCGGAAAACTCCTGCCACGTCACCCCCTCCAGCGCCCGGGTCAACTGCTCATACACCCCGTTCTGCTTGATGCTGCCGCCACCGTAGAGCACCAGCAGCCGGCTGCCGGGCGGGATCAGATCGGGCAAGCAGGCGATCTGCCCCTCACCGAAACAGATGCGGGTCGGATTGGCATATTGGAAGTTGTACACGGCGGACTCCTCGACTGGCTCAATGCGCGGACATTGTGCGCCTGTGGGGAGGTGAGGTCAAAATAGGTGGCAGAAGCTTGCCCATCGGCGGTCGACACTGGCCCATCGGTGTCGACCGGGTAGCGAGCACAACTGTGGCAGGATCAGGCGGTTTTGGCCTCATCTTTGGATGAGCTCTTCTTGCCGGTCAGGCGATCCATCGCCTCCTTGAGCATTGCATCTTTCTGCTCGTTGAGCGGCTTGCTCTGCTCCGCCCGCTCTTCCGGGGTCAGCTTCTTGTTATCGGCGATAGCCTTGAGCTTGTCTTCTATCTCGTTGAATTTCTTGCGATCAAACCCGAGCGCCTTGTCCACCAACTGCTGTACCACGCCCCCCTTGTCGGAGCTCATATCGAGTGCGGGCGGCAGCTTGCTGTTCTTGGCCAGATGTTCGTAGGTCAGCACCTGCTGGGCCTGACCGGTCATGCGCTGGGTGGAGAGGCTGACCATCTCCTCCCAGCCACCACCCTGACCGCCGCTACTGGCACTGTTGAGGGTGGCGAGGGCGCGGTTGTTGGAGGCGCTCTGAGCAAGCTGCTGGCTGTAGGGTTTGATATCCATGAAGACTCCCGTTCTGTGTGCCGACCCGCCGAAGCGGGCCGACTGAATGCGGCGGTATGGGGTCTGGCCCCACCTTTGACAAGAAAACCAGCAAGTTACAGGCCAACTTGTCAGATTGGGCGAGATCCCCGCTCTGGCGAGCTTGCCAGCGGTTACAGCCCCAATGCGGCGTCAGAATCATGACTCATCCGCTGCTTTTACCCCGATTTCCGACACATACCGCTGCCTCAAAAACGCTGCACCATATAAACCGCAGGAACGCTCCGTCGATCACAAAACAAACAACCAGCGAGGCATACAATTTTGGCGCACCATCGGGCAAGCAAGCAGCGTTATGGATGATATGTTTGCGAATTCAACCAGATGCAGACCTGTCTACCGTCGGATCTCCGACCCAGTCCGGTTACTCCCGGCCGCTTCTCCCGCCCCCTGACGCGCATCTACCGCAACCTTTCGGGCATAACTATGAAAAAACACACCTTGAGTCTTCTCTCCGCCACCCTGCTCACCCTGCTTGGCACCAGTGCCGACGCCTGTACCGGCCTTATCGTCGGCAAGGGGGCCAGTGCCGATGGCAGCGTAATGATCGCCAGAAACGAGGACTTTGGCGTCAACAACTGGAACAAGTACCTCGCCTTCCGGCCCGCGCAGCAGAACGAGGGCAAACTTTGGAAGCTGGGCAACGGACTGGAAGTGCCGATGCCCAAAGCATTTTTCGCCTACTCCGCCATCCACGACTGGGATGCCACAACCAGCGACCCGGACGGCAAGTATTACGAGGAGCGCGGCATCAACGAGTTCAACGTCGCCATTTCGGCCACCACCAGTGCCGAGGTCAACGACAAGGCCCAGAAAGCGGATCCGCTGATTGAGAAGGGGGTCATCGAGGCCATCATCCCGACCCTGATCCTGCCGCAGGCCAAAACGGCCAAAGAGGGGGTCGAGCTGCTTGGCCGCTATGTGGAGCAATATGGCGCCGGTGAGGGCAACAGCCTCTATCTGGCGGATGTGAACGAGGCCTGGCTGATGGAGATCGGCTCCGGCCACCACTGGATCGCAGTGCGGGTGCCGGACGACAGCTACGCCATGGTGGCCAACGGCCTGCGCATCCACGGCGTCAATCTCGACAGCGCAGATGTGCTGCACTCGCCCAAACTGCTGGAGTTTGTACGCGAGCACAAACTGCTGGATAACGCCGATCCGAAAGAGTTCAACTTCGCCAAGGCGTTCGGGGTCATCGCTGACCCGTATAACGTGGATCGGGAGTGGCTCGGCCAGAAAATGCTGACCGCCAGCCACCCGCAGCTGACCCGGCAGGCGCAATATCCGCTCTTTATGAAGCCGGATGCCCCTATCGCCGTGCCGGACGTAGCCAAACTGCTGAGCGCCACCTATGACGGCACGCCGCTGGCGGGCAAAGCGGAGCGGCCGATCCGTATCGATCGCCAACTCGAATCCCACGTCATCCAGCTGCGCAAGGAGATGCCCAAAGAGCTGCAGGGATTGATCTGGCAGAGCTACGGCGTGCTGGCCGAATCCGTGATGGTGCCGCTCTACAACACCCTGGAATCCTACCCCCTGCCCTATCGCACCGGCAGCGACAGCTACTCCGACTATTCCGCCTACTGGCAGTTCCGCAGCCTGACCGCACTGGCCAGCGCCGATCCGGACAAGTACCTGCCGCTGCTGCGCGGCGTCTGGAGCAAGGAGAGCAGCAAGCTCTACAAGGAGGTCGCCGTCCTCGACAAGAGCCTGAAACAGGCCTATGCCAGCGACAAGGCTACCGCCATCGGGCTGGCTGCCGACTACTCCTACGGTCAGTTGGAGCAGACCTATCAGATGGCCAAAGAGTTGCGCTACAAGCTGATGACGGATCTCACCAAGCGCACCGAGAAGAAGTATTCGCCGGAGGAGTTCAAGAAGATCATGAGCCTGTGACCGGCTCGCCAACGCAAAGAGGCTCCCACGGGAGCCTCTTTCGTTTCAGCCAATGCAGCGATCAGCGACGCCTGATATTGAGCGGGCCGAAGGTCTGCGCCACCGGCATGATCTCGATGCTGTTGATGTTGACGTGGGCCGGTTGCTGGCTCACCCAGAGCACGGTATTGGCGATATCTTCCGGCTGGATCGCCTCCACCCCCTGATAGACGGAGGCCGCCTTGGCATCGTCACCGTGGAAGCGCACGTTGGAGAACTCGGTGCCGCCGCACAGGCCCGGCTCCACGTTGGTAACGCGGATGGCGGTGCCCGCCAGATCGGCACGCAGGTTGAGGCTGAACTGCTTCACGAACGCCTTGGTGGCGCCGTAGACGTTGCCGCCCGGATAGGGGTAGGTACCGGCGATGGAGCCGATGTTGATGACGTGGCCGCGATTGCGCACCACCATGCCCGGCAGCAGCAGGCGGGTGAGCAGGGTCAAACCGCTGATGTTGGTGGCAATCATCTGCTCCCAATCTTCCAGATCCGCCTTGTGGGCCGGCTCCAGCCCCAGCGCCAGACCGGCGTTGTTGACCAGCAGATCCACCTCGCGCCACTCGGCCGGCAGAGCGGCGATGGCAGCGCGGGTGGCCGCCTTGTCCTGCACGTCGAACGCCTGCGGCAGGAACTGCGCGCCCAGCTCGTCGGCCAGCGCGGCCAGCCGCTCGGCGCGGCGACCGGTACCGATCACCTTGTAGCCCGCCTGCACCAGCTGACGGCTGATGGACTCACCAAAACCGGACGAGGCGCCCGTTACCATTGCTATCATCTGAACCTCCATTATCTCAACCGATATTGTTATTTATGTTGTTGAAACCAATCTGATTTATTCATCGCTCAATTCACGTCCGGTCACCTTGCGCCAGACAAATACCACCAGATGGAGCAGCAACAGGCCCGATCCCCCCAGCGCAAACAGCAGACCGGTGAGGGCGTTGACCGAGGTGTCGGCGCCACACCACCACCAGACCAGCCAGCCGACCAGGCCGATGGCAAAGGTCTGGCCGGCGCAGAGCGGGCAGCGCCCCAGCTTGGCCCTGATGGCGGTGGCGAGGCAGTTGTCGCAGCTCATCCCCTCTCCTCTTCTCTCCTCTCTCCGGCCAGCTTCAGCACCAGCCGATGGGCATGCTGACCCAGGCCATAGTAGTCCGGCAGCCGCTGGGTGGCTTTGAACCCCAGCCCACGGTAAAGCGCCAGCGCTTCAGCGTTGGCATCCGCCACCTCCAGCCGGATCGCCCCCCAGCCAGCCTCCTGTCCTTCGCGGATCACCTGCTCCAGCAGGCGCCGCGCCCAGCCCTGACGGCGGATGGTCCAGCGAATGGCGAGGGTCTGCACGATGAGGCGATCCCACCCCTTGTGCTCCAGCAGGCAGAGATAGCCCATCAGCTGCTCCTTCTCATCCAGCACCAGCAGGGTGCGGCCTCTGGCCTGGGCGAGCAGATAGTGCCAGCGACTGCGGCCAAAGGCGACCTCGGGAGGAAAACAGTAGCGTTCCAGTTTAACGATGGCGCCCAAATCGTTGGGTCGGGCGGCGCGGACGGTCAACACGGGGAGTCCTTGTTCGGTTATTTATCCTCAGCACCAAAAATGCGACTTGTATCACAAGTTACCAAGGCAGAATATTAGGCACTGTAACCTCTTGTTTCCCCTCGCGCCATTGTCGTGCTTTCCGGTGCATCGAAGCCCACTGGGGATCCTGCCGCTTAAGGCAGTTTCATCTGTGGAGCCGAAAATATGAGTACCTACGTCATCGTCGAAGAGCTGGGCGACTGGCCCTGCCATGCCGATTATCTGCTGACTGCCCGCACCTACCTGCAACACGGGGTGCCCACCACCGGCGGCCGCCCCCGCATCATCAACCTCTGCCGCAATCTGGAACACCTCAGCGCCGGCTACTACTGCTCACTGCTGGCCCAAGCTCGCGGCCACCACTGTCTGCCGGGTTTGCAGGCCATCAGCCAGCTGCAACCCCAGCAGCCACCGGCCAAGCTGTGGCGCAAGGCACAGGGGTGGCTGGCCCAGCAGAGCGAGGATCGGATTAGAGTGCGCGCCATCTTCGGCCAGTGCGAACAGAGCGAGCTGGCGGGACTGGCCCGCTACTACTACGGCCTCAGCCAGCTGCCGCTGCAGGAGCTGACCCTCAAGCGCGGCCGCCACGGCTGGTCGGTACGCCAGCAGCAGAGCCTGTCACCGCTGGAGCTGAGCCCGAGCGAGAAAGAACTGATGCTGCACCACGCCCAAGCGCTGGTGGGCACCGGTGATGAGGAGCAAGCGGCGCCGCTCTACCAGCTCGCCATTCTGGTCGACCCCGATGATGGCCGTGCCAGCAGTGACGGGCTGGCGCTGGAGCGCTTTATCCGGGCTGCCGCCGCCCAGGGCATCCGGGCCGAGATCCTGCCACCGTCAGCCATCGAGCGGCTGCCGGAGTTCGACACCCTCTGGCTGCGTGCCGAAACCGCAGTCGGCCACTACACCTTCGAATTTGCCCACCGTGCCGAACAGCTCAAGATGCCGGTGATCGACAGCTCCCGCGCCATCCTCGCCTGCAGCAACAAGCTCTATCTCTACGAGCTGATGGTGCGCAGCGGCGTGCCCATGCCGCCCACCATGGTGGTGACCCGCCGCGGCCGCCACCATGTGGATGAGCTGGTGCAGCGGCTCGGCCTGCCGCTGATGGTGAAGGTGCCCGACGGGGCGCAGGGACGGGATCTGGCCATGGCCAGCGACGAGCAACAGCTGGCCCGCCTGCTGGACGAGGGGCTGGGCCGCTCCGCCCTGCTGCTGGTGCAGAGCCGGATCCCCGCCGAGTTCGACTGGCGCATCGGCTTTCTCGACGGCTCGCCGCTGTTCGCCTGTCGCCGTTTCCGCCCCGACCCCGGCAACCGCATCCGCCGCCGCAAGCACCCTCTCGACATGAGCCGGATCGAGGCGCTGCCACTCAACGAGGTGCCGGAGCGGGTACTGCAGACCGCTCGCCGTGCCGTGCATCAGCTCGGCAACGGCCTGTTCGGAGTCGACCTGCGCCAGCAGGGGCGCGACTGCGTGCTGCTGGAAATCATCGACAATCCCTGGATACGTGGCGATATTGAGGACAGAGAGGCAAAGGACCTCTACGAGCGCCTCGCCCGCGCCTTCCGCCAGCGGCTGGAGAACCGGGGGCAGAGCGCGGCCGGATAACAACAAGCATCGATTGCAGAGGTGGATATGATGACGACTGATTGGTGGGACATTGCGCCCCTTGGCTGGGAGAACATCCTGGTCTGTCTGGTGTGCGGCACTCTGGTAGGGCTGGAGCGCCAGCTGCGCGGCAAGCCGGTCGGCATCCGCACCTCCTCGCTCATCATCCTCGGCACCTACTGCTTTCTCGCCATCGGCGCAGCCCTCAGCCCCCAGAGCGCCGATCAGGCGCGGGTGCTGGGCCAGCTCATCACCGGCATCGGCTTTCTCGGCGCCGGGGTGATGATGACCCGGGATGGTCAGGTACTGGGGGTCACCTCCGCCGCTACCGTCTGGATGCTGGCCGCCCTCGGCGCCCTCATCGGCATGCAGATGCTCCATCAGGCGCTGCTGCTCACCGGTGTCACCCTCTCCATTCTGGTCGGTGTCGACTATCTGGAGACCAGCTTCAAGAGCCTGCGCCGCGGGGTGCACAACCGGCTGGAGAGCTGGCGCAATGGCAACGGCAATGGTCACCCGCCAGCCGCTCCCCGCCCGGATGAGCTCGGCAGCGGCATCGAGAAGTAGGACGACGTCGCAACGGGCATCGCCATGAAAAAAGGGCTCCGTTATGGAGCCCTTTGCGTTGGGGCGTGGTCACGCTATTGCAGCAACAGGAAGCGACCGGTGAGGGGTGGCAACTCCACCGTTACGCTGCTGCCGCCAATGGCCAGACTCTCGCCGCTTTGCAGGTCTACCAGCGCACTGCCGCTGCGCAACTTGCCCGTCGGCAGGTTGTAGCTGAGCGCCGTGGTGGAGAGGTTGAGCAGGTAGACTATCTGCTCCCCCGCCGTCTGCTTGATGTCACCATAGAGACTGCCCTCGGCCACCAGTTTGACTCGCTCCCCCTGATAGAGAGCGGGGTGGGCGGCACGCATCGCCAGTAGCTGGGCCAGCCACTCTTTCAGCTCGACCTGTTCGCTACTTGGCACAAAACCGGTGACAGCGGGCACCTTGCCGTCGCTGCGGGCCACATGATCGTCGCACAAGCCCTGCGCCGCACAGTCACCACCAACCTTGGCGGCAAAGCCCGGCACCTCGTCGCCAAACTCCTCGCCATAGTAGAAGGTGATGGGGCCGGAGCGGGCCGCCATAAAGCTGAAGGCTGCCTTGTGGCGCTGCCAGTACTCGGCCGGCTTGAAGTTGCCGCGCTCCAGCAGATCGCCAAAACGCACCAGATCATGGTTGCCCAGCATCAGGTTCGGCATGGCGTGATTCGGGTAGTTCTCCACCTTGTTCCAGCTGGCGTCAAGCACGCTGGCCCCCTGCCCGCCCTTGCCAGACTCCTCGACCGCCAGCGCCTGCACGATGCCGTAGCGCAACGGGAAGTCAAAGGCCGAGGAGAGCGCCGGATTGTCGCTGCTGCCGTAAGCCTGGGCGCGAATATCGTCAGCCCCCTTCCACACCTCGCCCACCATATAGCCAAGGGTGCCCCACTGCTGCCCTGCCGCCTTGCGCGTTGCGCTGGCCTGCTCCACCTCGCTGCGAATTGCGCGCCAATCATCCAGCCCAAGCTGATAGGCCTGATCGAGGCGCCAGCCGTCGATACCGTACTGCTCGATCCAGTAGCGGGCCACCTCCTTGAAGTAGGCGAGGCTCTCCGGCTTGCTGTAATCCACCAGCTGGCCGGGATAACCCGCACCGCCGCTGGTGAGGGCTGGCAGACGCCCCTCTGGAGAGGGCTTGCTCACCCCCACCTTGTTGACGTGGCCAAACACCCCGTCGAGGAAGACATAGAGGCCGCGCTGGTGCGCCCCATCCACCAGCTGTTTGAGCTTGGCATTGCTGCCGAAGTTGGGGTCCACGGTGAAAAAGTCGCAGGCGAAGTAGCCGGTGGCATCGAGCTTGTTATCGCCGCCTTGCCCCGCGCAGGAGTCGAACACCGGGGTGAGCCAGATGGCGTTGACGTTGAGACTCTTGATGTGATCGAGGCTGTCGATGATCCCCTGCAGATCGCCGTTGTGCTGGGAGGGGCCATAGCCGACGCCGTAGTTGGCACTGCCGTCACCATCGGCAAACGACTCCACCATTACCTGATAGATGCGCAGGTTGCAGGCGAGTTGATCGTCGCCATAGCAAGCACGACTGGCCGTGGCGACCGGAGGGTGGGTGACCGGCGGATTGACGACGGGGGGAGAACTCTCCCCACCTGAACTACCGCTGCCGCCGCAAGCCGCAAGTAACAGGGCGGCCCCGAGCAGGCCGCCATAGCGTAACGTTCCCTGTTTCATTGTTATGTTCCCGCTGTGAGAGCAGGCGTCTGATACGCCTGTTTTTCACCATGATAGCGATGCTCACACAGCGGTGTCTGTGACTGAAAACGTTATCTGACTCAACTGGTTAGAGCACCCCTGCCGAGGCAAAACGGTAGTTGACAGAGAGCCAGTAGGAACGGCCCGGCTCGGGGATGCGGCCGCTCTGCTCGTAGCCCAGCCCTGCTTGACTGGCGTGCACCGACTTGGAGAGGTGCTCGTAGTAGAAGGTGTCGAACAGGTTGTCCACCCCGGCCGAGAGCTGCCACCCCTTGGCAAACTGCCAGGCGCCGCTCAGGTTCATGGTGAAGAAGCCCGGGGTCTCGCCCTGATCCTGGCCGGCGACCGTGCCGGAGCCCACATCCACCCGATCCTGCGCCGCCACGGCGCGCCCCAGCAGGGTGAAACTCAGCGCTTCGTCCGGCTGCCAGCCCAGCGCCAGTTTGCCATCGAGCGGTGGCATCTGGGCCAGCGGTTTGTTGTCGCTCTGGTTTTCGCCGTAGACCACCGCCAGACCACCATCGAGACGCCACTGCTCGGCAAACTGCCAGCGCCCCTCCAGCTCGCCACCCCGGGTCTGGGCATCGATATTGCGCACCTTGTTCGACTTGCTGTTGTAGAGCAGGTAGTCCTTGATATCGGCACTAAAGATAGAGAGGGTCAGGTCCAGCTCGCGACTGCGCAAAGCCAGCCCCGCATCCCACTGGCGACTGCGCTCCGGGTTGAGGGTAAAGGGGGTAACGTCTTTGTTACGCTCCCAGTAATCCGGCGCCCGCTCTGCCTGCCCCCAGGCCAGATAGCTGGACCAGCGTGGCGACCACTGATATTCGTAGCGGCCAAACCCGCTGTTAAGACTCAGGGTATCGCTGTAGAGGGTCTGTTCACCGGCGCCATAGCGGGTGGTCTCTACCCTATCCTGACGGTAACCGCCCTTGTAGCTGTGAGCCCCCTGCTGACGACCCAGTTCGGCGAAGCCGCCCTGCTGCTCGAAACGCAGGGTGCGCTGGCGTGGCTTGTCTGCATAATCCAGATCCTTGCGAAATCTGTGTTGATCCCGGTTGCTGTCGAGCCCGGCGGTCAACAACCAGTCGGCAGGAAGGGCGATATCGTTGGCCCAGCGGCCGCCGGTATTGCGGCGATCAGGGTTGCTCAGGGATTTGGTGGTGCTGTTTTGCCGCAGGCTGAAGTTGTCCATGATGTGGTCTATGTAGTTGTCCCACAGGGTCAGCTCGCTGCGCTGCCAGTAGCGGGTTATCTGCTCCTGCTTGAGCTTCAGCCCGAAGGATTCGCGGTCAAACATGGGGCCATCCATGGAGCGATCCGCATAAGCGGCGCGGGCATTGCTGCGCTCGGCGGTGAGTTCCAGCCAGGTGTGCTCCCCCGGCGTCCAGCCCAGCTGGGCGGTGCCGTTCTCGCGGCGATAGAAAGAACGCACCTCGTTGCCGTGACCATCGCGGTAATCGTCGCTATCGGAGTGGGTGAACTGACTGCGCAGATAACCGTCGGTCGAGCCCGCCGTCATATCCACCATCTGATCATCACGGCCAAAGCTGCCATAGAGGGCCGAGGCATCGGCCTTGAGGCCCGGTGCGGTGAACTCGGGCCTGTCACGCTCGAACAGCACGGTTCCCGCCAAGGTGGCACCCTGCTCCAGGGATTGCGGCCCCTTCAGCACCCGGATCCGGTCAAAGGATTGGGGGAACACATAGGCCGTGGGCGGGTCCATCCGGCCGCCACACCCACCGGCCAACATGCCGCCATCCATCTGCACGTTGAGGCGGGACATCCCCATCCCCCGCAGTACAGGGTCGCCACCGAGCCCCCCTTTGCGCACCATGCTCATGCCGGTGACATTCTTCAGATAACCGGCGCCGTCGGCAGCGGGCATGGGGGAACCGGGCTTCTTGGGATCCAGTGTCACCTCCAGGGTGCTGGCGGGGCGGGTTGCCACCACCACCATGGGATCCAGCTGTTGAACCGATTCCTGACCGGCAGCGCCGTGACAGGCGAGTCCACCAACCAGCAGGGCAAGAGGTGTGCGCATATGACAAGCCATACATTTTCCTTATGTATTTGTTTGTTTTGTTATTTTCATTCAACCAACCAAACCTTTCAGCAAGGGAAAGGTTTGCCGTCAGGCCGCAAAAAAGGCCTGCGGCGCGAAAGCGGCAAGCCTCTGTCAGGTGAAGCGAAGGCAAGTTGGCAAAATGTTGCGCAGGTTTTACCCAAGTTGGCTCAGAAAGGCAAACGGACAAACATTCCAGCAACAGGAATCTGGCGTTGGCTCACAAAAAATGGGGATTAGCTGAAGGCTTCCCGCTCATCAATGGGAGAGATGAGGTGATAGACCTCATGGGCGGATAGCGTGCAACCAACAGGCCACTCCAGCTGGTGGTGACGGTTGATGAAGACCCGGGCGCAATGACGCTCGCTCTCCAGCTTTGCAAACAGCGGCTGGGTTCGCCAGGGGGTCAGATCCAGCACCCCCGTGGTGCCATCCGATAACACCAGAAACAGGCGCCATCCCCGCACATACTCGACATCGATAAAGACCGGCATCCCTTCGGCTCCGATTGAGATAATTCGCGGCAATTATAAACACCCATCCCCCATCCATACGCGCTGTGGCTCACATTTTATCCAGCAGGTTATGCTGTGCTCATTAAGCGCGCGACATCACATTTTTAGATGATAAATGTGTTAATTCCGGCTTTTAACAAAATTGAATGCAACCTTAACCAGTTCGATCTGTCATAACCTCACAACAAGTAAAAAACGTCTGTGGACAGGCGCTTACAGTCTCATTCAGGAACAAACATGACAGTTCTAAAACAGCGACTCGGCCCGTTTTGGCCCTTCGCCATCTTCTGCGCGCTCGCGCTTTTCTCTCTCTCTTTCAGCCGAATCGCCCTCGGCCTCTGGCAACTGGAACGGGTGGATGCCGTGGCCGGTTGGCAGGAGATGCTGCTGCAAGGGATCCGGGTCGACTTTGCGACCCTCTGCTGGGTCTGGGGTGTCCCCGCCATGCTCACTCTGCTGCTGGCAGGCCCCCATGCCATCGGCCGAGGCTGGCTGCAACTGATGCGCGTCTGGCTGACCGTCGGACTCTGGCTGATGCTGTTCCTCGAGATCTCCACCCCCTCGTTTGTCACCGAGTATGGCGTGCGTCCCAACCGCCTCTATGTGGAGTACCTCATCTATCCGAAAGAGGTGTTCGCCATGCTGTGGGCGGGCCGCAAAGCCGAGCTGCTGCTGGCCTTACTCTTCAGTGGCGCCGCGCTGGCCGGCGGTTGGTGGCTGAGCGGCCGTTTGGTGCGTGGCCTCAGCTTCCCCCGCTGGTATCTGCGTCCTGCCTTCGCCCTGCTCATTCTGGCCATAGGTTTTCTCGGTGCCCGCTCCAGTCTCGGCCACCGCGCCCTGAACCCGGCCATGGTCGCCTTTGCCGAAGATCCGCTGGTCAACTCGCTCACCGTCAACTCCGCCTACTCCCTCTTTTTTGCCATCAAGCAGATGGGCGCCGAGGAGGATGCCGGCCAGTTTTACGGCGAGATGACGGAGCAGAAGGTGCTCGAGGTCATGCGCAAGGAGAGTGGCCGTCCGGCCAGTGATTTCAACTCCGTTCTGCTGCCCAGCCAGACCTTCAATGAGGCGAGCTTCCAGGGTAAACCGAAGAATCTGGTGATCCTGCTGCAGGAGAGTCTGGGCGCCCAGTTTGTCGGCTCCCTCGGCGGCCTGCCGCTCACCCCCAACATCGATGCCCTGTCGCAGCAGGGCTGGGCCTTCGAGCAGCTCTACGCCACCGGCACCCGCTCGGTGCGTGGTATCGAGGCGGTACTGACCGGCTTCACGCCTACCCCGGCACAGTCGGTGGTCAAACTCGGCAAGAGCCAGACCAACTTCTTCACCATCGCTGATCTGCTCAAGCAGCGGGGTTACGACACCAGCTTTATTTATGGCGGCGAGAGTCACTTCGACAACATGCGCAGCTTCTTCCTCGGCAATGGCTTCACCACCATCGTCGAGCAGAAGGATTTCGACAATCCGGTGTTCAAAGGGTCATGGGGGGCTTCCGACGAGGATCTGATGGCCAAGGCCGACGAGACCTTCAAGGCGTTGCACAAGGAGGGTAAACCCTTCTTCAGTCTGGTGTTCAGCTCCAGCAATCACGATCCGTTCGAATTCCCGGACAACCGCATCGAACTGTTCGAGCAGCCCAAGCAGACCCGCAACAACGCGGCCAAGTATGCGGATTACGCCATCGGCGAGTTCTTCAAGAGGGCGAAACAGTCCGAATACTGGAAGGACACCCTGTTCCTGGTCATCGCCGACCATGATAGCCGGGTCGGTGGCGCCAGTCTGGTGCCCATTCCCCGCTTCCATATCCCCGGCATCATTGTGGGTGACGGCATTGCACCGAGGAAGGATCCGCGCATCGTCAGCCAGATCGACATGGCGCCGACCCTGCTCTCCCTGATGGGGATCAGTGCCGACTACCCCATGCTCGGCAAGGATCTGACCCGCATGCCCGCCGACTGGCCGGGTCGGGCCATCATGCAGTACGACAAGAACTTCGCCCTGATGCGCGGCAAGGATGTGGTGATCCTGCAACCGGAACGGGCGGCAGAGGGCTATGTCTACGACAATGCCAACGAGAAGCTGACCCTGGCAGCGCAGCCGGACGCCTTGAAGGAGGATGCGCTTGGTCTTGCCCTGTGGGGCAGCATGGCCTATCAGAAGAGTCTCTATCAGACGGCCAAGGATGAACGCACCGCCGCCAATTGAGCCGCTCGTGCTGCTTCAACCCATAGCAGAATGGAAAAAACCGCCAGCTGGCGGTTTTTTCCATCTATCCATACCGTCGGCCCACAGGCCGTTATGGCTGGGGAAAGCAGGGCAGGGAGCGGCTGAACTTGTGCTCGAATACCAGCGAGGTTTCGAGGTGCACCACCTCTTCGCGGGAGGTGAAGTGATCGAAGACGAAGTTGCGCAGGTGCTCGGTATCGGAGACACAGAGGTGCACCAGAAAATCATCCTTCCCCCCCATGTGGAACAGGCTGATCACTTCGGGCAGCGCCAGAATGGCATCGCGGAATGCATCGATGATCTGGCGGCTGTGGCGGGCCAGCTGCAGGGAGACCATTGCCTGAATGTGACCCCCGAGGGCCTGATAATCCACTTCGCAGTGTGCCCCCTTGAGCACGCCATCCTGCTGCAACTTGCGCACCCGCTCCAGACAGGTGGAGGGGGCAACGCCCACCAGCGCGGCCAGATCCTTGTTGGTCATGCCCGCATCCCGAAACAGATGGGCCAGGATATCCAAATCCAGTTGATCCAGGTTTCTCATCTTAACTCCTTGAACCGCTCAATTTTTTAGACTCTGCCCGTAAACCGGGGCAAACACAACGGCCATTGACATCCCCCCTGCCCCGCCTATCCTTGGCGCCATTCACCGGCCGCAGCCCTGCGGCCACCACGCGAGGATCCGCCATGCACCCGTATCACCCCTTCTGGAGCCTTGAGGTTCCCCGTGTCGACGGTCAGCTGCTGCTGACCCCCTGCCCCGGCACCCAGCAGGTGCCGCTGACCCTGGCGCTCGATCAACTGCGGTTGGCCGGTGCCCACGGGGTGGTGACCCTGATGACAAGCGCCGAGTTGATCCGACTCAAACTGGCGCAGCTCGGCCAACAGGTCGAGCACGAAGGGATGCGCTGGTTCCATCTGCCCATCGAGGATGATCTGGCCCCCGATGCCGACTTCGAGGCTGCCTGGCAACAGGCGCTGCCACAGCTGCGCGAGCTGCTGGGGGATGGCAAACATCTGGTCATCCACTGCAAAGGGGGCAGCGGTCGTACCGGTCTGATCGCCGCCGCGCTGCTGATGACCCTCGGCCAGCCACAGCAAGAGGCGATGGCCGCCATCAAGGCCCACAGACCCAAGGCGTTTACCCTGGCCTGCCACCGCCAGTGGCTCGACCAGCTGGCAGAGCGGCTGGCGCAGGGCGACTGACTACTTGCCTCCCTGGTCGTAGGTAAAGACCTTGCCGATATCTTCCACCCGATAGCTGGTGAGCTGATAAACGTAGTAGTTGAGCCAGTTGGCAAACAGCAGATGACCATGGCTGCGCCAGCTGGCGCGCGGGGTCTTGCCCGGATCGTTATTCGGGTAGTAGTTGGCCGGAATGGCCGGGTCGAGCCCCGCCGCCAGATCCCGCTGATACTCCCCGTCCAGCGTCAGGGCATCGTACTCCGGGTGCCCGGTGACAAACACCTGACGACAATCCTTGGTCGCCGCCAGATAGACCCCCGCCTCTTCTGACTCGGCAAAAATCTGCAAGTCGGTCTGGGCACGGATCAGATCGCCATCAAACGCCGCGTAACGGGAGTGGGGGGCGACGAACTCGTCATCGAAACCGCGCAGCAACGGCTCGTGCTCATCGAGGCGATGGTGGCGGTAAACCCCGGAGAGCTTCTCGCCGTGGGTCTGCTTCTCCATACCATACAAGGCTTTCAGCGCCGCCTGCACCGCCCAGCAGAGGAACAGGGTGGAGGTAACATGCTGATGGGACCACTCGATGATCTCGACGATGCGCGGCCAGTAGACCACCTCCTCGAACTCCACCAGCCCGAGCGGCGCCCCTGTGATGATCATGCCGTCATAGTTGTTGCCACGCACCTGCTCGAAGTCGTGATAGAAGTTCTCCAGATGGGCCTGCGGCGTGTTCTTTGACTCCCTGTCATCGATGCGCAGCAGATCCACATCCACCTGCAGCGGCGAGTTGGAGAGCATCCGCATCAGCTGGATCTCGGTCTCAATCTTCTTTGGCATCAGGTTGAGGATGAGCACCCGCAGCGGACGGATGTTCTGGGTGACGGCCCGGGATTCCGTCATCACGAAGATGTTCTCCTGCCCCAGCACTTCGGCGGCGGGTAACTGATCCGGGATCTTGATCGGCATGCTTACTCCCTGTACTGCATCAGTAAATATGTCTGGACATCCAGAAGCCTATAATAAAGCTCCTGCCCTGTCATCAGATACCTTTTGTATTCACCCCCGCCTTTGACTAGCATACGGCTCAGTGTGTCTCCTGCTTCCAAGATAATGACCGGTATCAAGATTTCCGTAGATCGACTGCAAGTCGGCAACTATGTATCCCTGCCACTGGGGTGGCGCGAACACCCGTTCCTGTTTTCCAGCTTCAAGATCAAAAGTGAAGAAGAGATCGAGCTGATCCGCCGTCTCGGCCTGAAACTGGTCACCATCATTCCCGACAAGAGCGACGTTCCGCCCAAGCCCCTCAATCAGGTACAACCTCAGCAACAAGAGAGCGCAGACGCCGCCCAGCGTCAGGCCCAGATGCAGCAGGAGAAAGATCGCCGCATCGAACAGTTGCAACTCTATCGCCGCAACCTGCAGCAGTGCGAGAAGCAGTTCCAGCAGTCGCTGGCGCAGGTGCGCAGCGTGATGAGCAAGATCCAGTCCCGCCCCCTCAATGCCATCGGCGAGGCGCAGGAGCTGGTCAACGCCATGACTGAGCAACTGCTCTCGGTGGACGAGATGGTGCTGCACTTGGTCTCCGACAGCGAGGATGGCAACAACCTCTACTTCCACTCCCTCAATGTGAGCGTGCTCAGCATGCTGCTGGCCAAGGAGTGCTGCATGACGGCCGACGAGATCCGTCAGGTCGGTATGGGGGCGCTGTTCCACGACATCGGTAAATTGAAAATCCCGAGCCAGATCCTGCGCAAGACCGAGCCGCTAACCAAGCCGGAGCAAAACCTGATGGCCCAGCACCCGCGCTACGGGCTGGATCTGCTCAATCTGGCCAAGGATTTCCCGGCCGAAGCGAAGGGGATCGTGCTCCATCACCACGAATATCTCGATGGCAGCGGGCCGGAAGGGCTCAAGGGTGGCCAGCTCGATCCGCTGACCCAGATGGTGTCGCTGATCAACGAGTACGATAACCTCTGCCATATGCAGGCCAAGGTGCCCTACTCGGCCCTGAGCGGCCTCTACAAGCAGCGCAAGGCGCAGTTTAATCCGGAGTACCTCAGCATGCTGATCCGGTTGATGGGGATCTACCCCCCCGGCAGCGTGGTGCAACTCTCCAATGGTCAGGTGGGGCTGGTAATGTCGGTCAACGCTTCCCGCCTGCTCTACCCCTCGGTGCTGGTCTACGATCCGCGCATTCCCCGTCAGGAAGCGGCCATCATCGACCTGCAGCAAGCCGAACTGTCGATCGCCAAGGTGATCCACCCCAAACGGCTGCCACCCGCCGTGTTCGAGTACCTCAATCCGCGTACCCGGATCAGCTACTACTTCGAGCACAACAAAGCCTGATTGTGTTGGCCCAAGGCCAACCGTTGCCACCCGTTTAATCCAAGGAGCCTGCCATGCGTATCGAGATCATCAGTACCGGAGACGAGATAGTGACGGGTCTGGTGGTGGATACCAACGCGGCCTGGCTCAGCGCTCTGCTGCTGGAGCAGGGCTGGCAGGTGCGCCGCCGCGTCACCGTGGGGGACAACCTCAAGGACTTGAAGGCCGTGCTGGCAGAGAGCGCCAGCCGCGCCGAGGTGGTGCTGGTGTGCGGCGGGCTCGGCCCCACCGCCGACGATCTCACCGCCCAGGCAGCGGCCGAGACCTTCGCTCAGCCACTCACCCTGTTTCCCAACTGGCTCGCCACCATCGAAGCGCGCTATGCCAGCCGTGGCAGGCCCATGCCCGCCAGCAACGCCAAGCAGGCCTGGCTGCCGCAGGGGTGCGAGATCCTCGACAATCCGGTCGGCACCGCCTGCGGCTTTGTGGTCACTCACCCAACCAGCCTGGGCCTAAGCCGGCTCTTCTTCACCCCGGGCGTGCCGTTCGAGTTCAAACAGATGGTGCGCGAGCAAATTCTGCCGCGCCTCAAACAGCTGGCCGGGGCACAAGTCGATACCGAGCTGCGTCGCTTTTACACCTTCGGCGTCTCGGAGTCGGCGCTCAGCGATATGCTGGATGCCGAACCCTGGCCAGCCGGCATCGAGCTGGGTTACCGCTCCTCCATGCCCCTTATCGAGCTGAAACTGATCGGCCACGGCGCCAGTACCGCTGACATGGAGAGTGCCGAGCGCCGACTGCTGGATACGATCCGCCCCTGGCTGGTTGGCAGCGGAGATACGGAACCGGCGCAGCAGATCCTCGCGCTGCTGCAAGGCAAACCGCTGGCTCTGCTGGAGGGAGAGAGTGGCGGCGCCCTGCTGGCGCTTTGTCACGGCCATCCCAGGCTGGAGGCCAACTTCAGTACGCAACTGGCCGATGAGCTGGCACAACTGCCTACAGCCGATGCGGGCCTGCAACTGACCATAGGACGAAAAGGGCCGGAGGGGGTACCACTGCTGCTCAGCGCCGATGGCATACACATCGGTCAGACAGTCAAGGTCAGCCACCCCGACCCGGAGAGCCGCCGCAAGATCCTCGCCTTTGCCGCCCTCGACATGCTACGCCGCCATATGCTGGGTGAGCCGGTGCTCGGCGATTACCTCACCCTGGCCAGAACAGCCCAGCGCAGCTGATAAGAACCGCCATTCCCCTGCCAGCGACCCTATGTCGCTGGCGCTGCGATCCGCCTTTTCACGCCATTGCCAAACAGCACCCATATTTATCCGGCCGCCATCACCGATTTGACTTCAATTCATTGACCATTCAGAGGAAATATCTGAATACTGCCCACTCTCAGGGTTGGTGACTCGCTTTATTAATCATTGAGAGATTAAATGACAGTAGAGGAGCGAGCCGATCGCTCCGTTCTCATCCAGCAAGGAGATGCGGTGTTAAGCAAAGAGTGGTTGCTGCTATCAAGCGATATGGAACTGGTCTGCCTGCGGATTGCCGCCGGTCTAACCAAACCTGTCACGGAACAGGATGTGCAGGCTCTGCTGCTCGCTTCCAACTGTCGCCGCTATCAGCCGCTGCCCGAGGGGATCAAACAGGCTATCAGCCTGCTTAATACCCTGCTCACCAACCCTGCCGCCCCCGTCCCCGCCAGCCCCATCCCTGTCGGCAAGCGTCAGGATGCCCGACTCGCCGTAATAGTGGAGAAGGATCGCATGAGTGCCATCGCCCAGATCACTGCCGACTGGGGGGGCAAGTATGTGACGCTGGAACAGCTGAAAGAGGCGATCGCCATCAGCGAAATCAAACAGGGGGTGAGTGAGCAACTGCTCACCGCTGCCATCCAATCGGCCAAGGAGGCCGCCCCCGGCAGTCAGCTCAAGCTGGTGATTGCCAACGGCCAGCCAGCCGTCAATGGTCAGGACACTCGCTATGAGCGGCTGGTGGAGACCCCGGCCGAACGGATCCTCAAACCGCAGGAGCTGGGTCATGGCAAAGTCGACCTGCGGGATCTCGGCTCCATCGTCACCGTCAAGGCAGGCGCTCCGCTGATGCGCCGCCATCCAGCCACCGTCGGGGTGCCCGGTTTTACCGTGACCGGTCAGGATCTGCCCGCCAAAGATGGCAAAGACAGCCCGATGAGTGCTGGCGAGGGCACCTTCATCTCCCCCGACGATCCCGACCTGCTGATTGCCGGTCGGGCTGGCCTGCCCTGTCAGGAAAAAGCAGGCATGAAGGTGGACGAGGTGCTCAGCGTCAAACAGGTGGATGCCCGCCACGGCCACATTGATTTTGAAGGGGGCTTAATCGTCAGCGGCGACGTCAACCCGGGCATGAAGATCAGGGTCAGCGGTGACGTCGTGATTGGCGGCTTTATCGAAGGGGGCTGGATCGAAGCTGGGGGCAGCATCACGGTACGCCACGGCATCATTGGCCGCCGCAACGAGCAGGGAGAGTACCTTTGCCAGCTCAATGCGCAGGGGGAGATCCACGCCAGTTACGCCCAGTATGCCCAGCTGGAAGCGGGGGGCGATATCCAGATCCAGAGCCAGCTCAGCCACTGTTACTCCCGCAGCGGACAAGATATCAAGGTAGGTGACAGTAACATGCGCAAAGGCACTCTGCTGGGGGGCACCAGCATTGCCAATCGCCTGATCATGGCCCCCAGCCTGGGGGCCGAGGCCGCCAACCATACCCGGATACAGATCCTTGGCGGCTACTTCACCCACAAGGAGCAGGAACACCAGCTCAAGCTGCGCCAGCAGGCGTGTCAGGCCCAGCTGGAGAAAATCAAGGAGCTGGTCATGAAGTTGCTGCAACTGCCCGGCGACAAGCGCAATCCGGATACCCTGCGCAAGCTCAAACCGATCCGGGACCATCAGCTGGCCGAACTGGCCCAGCTCGATGAGCAGCTCACCGCCAACCAGGAGGAGCTGCGAAACTTGATGGCTCAGATGGAGGTCATTGCCACCCAACATCTCTACTCCGGCATCGAGGTCGAGATGGCCAGCTTCAAACGCAAGGTTACCATCACCCGAGGCCCTACCCGTCTGACCATCCATGATGAAACCCTGGAGATGACCCCTTACGAGGGACACAAATAGCTCAACCGGCACGGCCCCATCGCTGAACCTGTCGTGATCCCGCCGCCGATTTTCGCTACACTCGCCACTTCCTTGGCCCCACCGGGCGGGCCACCCAGACTCAGGTAGTGAGAGATGTACAAGCTGATCGCATTGGATATGGATGGCACCCTGCTCAACCCGCAGGGCCAAATTACTCCCCGCACCCACGCCGCCATCAGCGCCGCGCGCGCCAAAGGGGTAACCGTTGTGCTGGCCTCCGGCCGCCCGCTGGAAGGGATGAGCCGCTATCTGGAAGAACTCGGCCTCACCACAGAGCATGACTACGTCATCTGCTACAACGGCGCCCTGGTGCAACAGGTGGCCGATCAGCGCATCATCCGCAGCCAGCTGCTGACCGGCAGTGACGCCAGCGCCGTCGCCAAACTGGCTGACGAGCTGGAGGTGAACGTCCACGGTTTCTCGGTCACCCAGGGCCTCATCAGTCCCCGTGTCAGCACCTATACCGAACATGAATCCCGCCTGATCGGCATGCCGATCAATCTGATCGACTTCGCTACCCTGCCTGCCGACGAGCAGATCATGAAGGTAATGATGATCGACGAGCCGCCCCAGCTCTCCCGCGCTATCGAGCGACTGCCTGCAGAACTCTATGAGCGCTATACCGTGGTACAGAGCGCCCCCTTCTTCCTCGAGTTCATGAACAAGCAGAGCAACAAGGGAACCGGCGTGGCCGCACTGGCCGAGCATCTTGGCCTGACCGCCGATCAGGTGATCTGCGTCGGGGATGCGGGCAACGATCGCCATATGATCGAGTACGCAGGCCTCGGGGTTGCGATGGGCAATGCCACCGACGAGATCAAGGCTCTCGCCCAGCACACCACTGCCCGCAACGATGAAGATGGCGTGGCTCAGGTGATCGAGCAGTTCGTACTGAATGCCTGATCCCAATCGAGCGCCGCTGCGTCCGATGAGGAAATAAAAACGGGGAGGCTGTCAGCCTCCCCGTTTTTTCTGGCCAGTTATCTGCGTGATGAGCGGTAATTCGTGCGCATCACTGGTTCGCCAGACACTGAGTATGGGAGCCCGGTTGCAGGTAAGGCGTCAGCAGAGGAGCCATCCCCTTGAGCACCTGCACCGGCAACGCCGAGGTGAAACGGAACTTGTCAGACTGGCTACCCGGTACATAGGCGGTCAGGGTACCGAAGTGATCCTCACCCAGATAGAAAACGAAGGTCGCGGTGCGGTTGCGCGCCAGTGAGCTGGTCACGTTGCCATAACGACCCACAGTTTCAATCCGGTTATCCCCGGTTCCGGTCTTGCCCCCCATCTGCAGCACAGTGCCATCCGGCAGGGTAAAGGCACCGGCGATACGTCTTGCCGTGCCCCCTTCAACGACCTTGGAGAGCGCACTGCGCAGGGCGGCCGCCACCTCTGCCGGCATCACCCGGGTGCCCTCGGTGTGCTGCGGCTCAAACTCGGTCTCGAAGGGCGTCCCCTTGGCAAACGAGAGGTGCTCGATACGCAAAGTTGGCGAGCGGACACCGCCATTCTGGATAATCCCCATCAGCTCGGCCAGTGCAGCCGGACGGTCGCCGGAGCTACCCAAGGCAGTCGCCAGCGAAGGCACCAGATGGTCGAACGGATAACCCAGCTTGGCCCAGCGCTGATGGATATCGAGGAAGGCTTCAACCTCCAGCATGGTGCGGATCCGGCTGTCACGGGCACTGCGATGACGGGTCTTGAACAGCCAGCTGTAGACCTCCTGCCGCTCGTCACGACTGGCCGCAACCGCGTCGGCAAAGGTCGCCTTGTCGAACTGCTTGAGATAGGCCAGCAGCCACAGCTCCAGCGGGTGCACCCGGGCGATGTAGCCCTGATCCGGCAGTGAATACTTGCCCGGGCCATAGCTCACATAGAGCTGATTGACCCGCTTGGCACTCAACTTCTCCCGCGGCAACCGCTCCGCCAGGAAGGCAGCAAATGCGGCTTCGCTGGCTTCCGGCATCAGGTAGCGGTAAACCGCCGCCAGACGTACCGCACTCGGCTTGAGACCGTCGAGGAAGGTATCGAGTTGCTCATCGGGAGTCTTGCCGCGATATTTGCGCCAGAAGCGCAGCAGATAGGTCTGCCCCTCTTTGTCGGCAAATTTGGCCAGATACTCCTGACGACGGGGATCCTTGTCGTCCTTCAGCAACTGGGCACGGTTGCCCTCCTTGTAGAGGCTGTAGCGCACGATATCGCGCATCAACCGCACAAAGGGCAAGTTAATCGACTCACGCAGAGAATCACGCAACGTCGGAATACGATTGTTATCCTCGCGGCGGAAGTTGTTGAAGGTGTGCATGCCGCCACCGGTAAAGAACCCTTCGTTGGGGCTGGCGGAATATTTGCGATCAAGTGCCGCTTCCAGCATCACAGGCAGGCTCTTGTCCTGAGCCGTCATCAGATAGGAGATGGCCCAGCGGCTGAGGTTGTCCTGAGAGACGGCAGCCAATTTACGCAGATTCTCGACCGGCATCCCGGCATAGTTGTCGTGCAGCTCGGCCACGATCTCCAGATAGGTGGTCAGCACCCGCAACTTGGCGGTTGAGCCCAACTCCAGCTTGGAGCCTTCATTGATATCAAACGGCTGATCGGTGTTGTCGGTCTGTACCCGCACCTTGAACCCTTCCGGCGATTTCTCGAACAAGGTGAAGCTGTAGCGCACATCGCCGGTCTTCTCTGGCGAGAGCAGGCGCTCACCAAACAGCCCTACCTGGGCGGCAAACGTCGGGTCGGCCAGCTGTTGCAGATAACGGGAGATTTCGTTCTGCAGCGGCATGTTGAGGCTGGTATCGGCGGTCAGATCCATCCGGTCGAGGTCATAGAGCTGCACCCCGAGCTGGCGGCTCAGGCGAGTACGGGCAACCTGCAACCCCTTGTTATTGTTCACCCGAGTGATAGCAGGGGACTGCAGGAAATCACGAAACGTAATCTTGGCCTTGAGCGCCGCCTCCATCAGTGGCGGCGTGATCATTCCCTCCTGCACAAACAGGCGCAGGTAGCTGTCGGTCAGGGTAGCCAATGCCTCTCGCCCCTGAGCCAGATAGTAAGAGGGACGGCGGTGCGCAATCATCAACGAGACCACCTGACGCAGGGCAAGCCCCTGTTCGGCCAGCGGTGCGTTCTGGTTGCGGGCGGGGTCCAGCAGACGGTTCACGTCATCGACATTGGCACCAAACCAGACCCAGAGACCATCTCCCAGACCATGCACTTCACCATATCCCGGCGCAGCCGAGAGCGGTACCGAGTTGAGGTAGGCCCAGGCGACCAGTTTGCGCGCTTCGAGGGTTTCCGGCCCGAGACGATAAGCCCGCACGCTGGCAGAGGCCATCTGACGGATCTTCTCGGTCGGCGACAGGGTCAGGCCATCCGGCGAGTGGCGATACTTCTCCACCTGGGTCGCCAAGGTACTGCCACCGGCAGATTGATCCTGCATATCGAGCGCCTTGCCCACTTGAGAGAGCGCGGCCTTGGCAAAACGGGGCCAGTCGACCGCCGGGTTGGCCAACGGCTCTTCGTTGCTCAGCAAGTCGCGGTTCTCGATAAACAGCAGCGACTGGATGACGAGCGGCGGAATGGAATCAAAATCCGGATAGTGATGGGTCGGATACTTGAATTTATAGAAGGGCTCGGCGCGGCAATCGTGCAACGTCAGGCCAGCCTGCACCTTCTCGGTATAGGGCACGAAGAAGCCACGACTGGCGTAGTCATAGAGCGCGTCGGAGAAATGCACCTGCTTGCTGACTTCATAACCCCGCTGCAGCAGGCGCTCCTGCATCATCGGCAGTTGCACATAGCCGAGCCGCTTGTCGAACGGGCCATCCTCAGGGAAGGCGATCTGCTTGCTCTGGCCAGGCTCGACCTGATAGGTGAGCTTGGCGGCATAGCGGGAGATCTCCTGAGATTGCAGCTTCGAGGTTTTCATCTCATAGCCAACCAGAGCGATCACCGCCCCCAGGCACAATAAAAAGAGAAAACAGAACAGCCAACGCCACCAGGGACGACGCTTGCGCTTTGGGTTCCCGTCCGAGGTCTGGACAGATGAATCTTGAGATGCCACTTGTGTCAAATCCGTCTGTTCTGATGCGCCCATATCAGCCCCACCATGGTTGCGCAATTTATTGTGTTTCACTCAAGCTTAGTCTTTTCAAGTCAATGGCTTGAAACTATTGACCGCTTTGTGGTGATGGTAACAGGGCAATTCTAAAAAGGGGAGCCGATTGTTGCAGGAGTGGCAGAGATCCGAGCTGATAACAAAACACCGGCCAGTGGCCGGTGTCTCTTAAGCGAAAGCTGAACGCTTATTTGTGAGAGCTCATGCCCTTCAGCTTGGTGCTCAGCTCTTTACGCTCTTTGGAGAGCTCGGCGTTCTTGATGATGTGGTCATCCACGCGCTCTTCATAGTCGGCACGCATGTTGGCGATGATCGCCTGTACATCATCAATGCTCATGCCCGGCTTGATGTAGTCGCTCAGGTTGTCGAGCAGCAGCACGCGCTTCTGGTTGTCACGGATCTTCTTCTCGTTATCCGCAATTTCACGCTTGAGTTTGTTCTGGCGACGGGACATACGCACATATTCCAGTACATCGCTGAAGGTGGACTTGTTTACTTGTTCCATATCGATACCACTGACTTAAGGTTGATAAAAACTGGCCAAGTTACACCTGGAACCCGGCAAACTCGGCGCGGGACAGGCAAACTCAAGATGCCCTTACTCTACCGAGTTATAAGCGAGATACAACCCTAATCGCGCGCCATGAACAGAGTTTGGCCAAAAGTAAACCAGTTAAAATGGCCAGTAATCCATTAGATAAGGGCTTGATATGGATACAAAATGGAGGAGATGACAAGGTTTTAGTTCTCTTCCTCTAGATAAATGCTAACACTGGCTGTTTAACACGCTAAAAACACAAAGCCCGGTCGTGAGACTGGGCTTTTGTACTCGTTCTGGTGTGAAAGTCTTGGGGCTCTGGGCAAAAATCGTACATAGCAAAAAGGCCTTCCCAGATGGGAAGGCCTTCAAATTAGTGGCGGAGCGGACGGGACTCGAACCCGCGACCCCCGGCGTGACAGGCCGGTATTCTAACCGACTGAACTACCGCTCCGCATTCGGTTAGCTTGCGCTAAATTGTTTGCCGCGTCAGTGAGGTGTCATCCTCGCAGCCAGTGACGTGATTCTTCACATCGCTGTTTAATTGGGTGCCTGGCAGTGTCCTACTCTCGCATGGCGAATGCCACACTACCATCGGCGCTACCGCGTTTCACTTCTGAGTTCGGCATGGGATCA